>CAZHWT010000033.1:3197-14582 GCA_964536215.1 uncultured Candidatus Saccharibacteria bacterium | reverse complement strand
AAAGGTCAAGGTGCGCTCGGCTTTGCCAAGCAGTCGACAGGTAGACGGGCTCCAATATACCCAATACACCTAATACACCCAATACACCATTTTCCCCATGACCCCCCGGACCCCTAGGAGCCCAAGGATACCTAGGTGAGTGGTTAGTTCCGACCCTGGCGGGGCGGACAAGGGTGAGTAGTGGGTAGTGAGTAGTATTCGAATAACGAATAGACGAATAACGAAGCATCGATAGACGAATCGTCTCAAGTCCTGGACTCGCCTGCCTGAAACCTAGTACACTGTATATCTATGCTGCCCTCATTGGATGTTGTGCAATCTCGGATAGATCGTTGGCGAAGTGCTAGTTGGCCGGTTAAGGGTGGTCAGATGGCAGCTGCGGCAGTGGTAGCGGGTCTGGGTTGGCCGGCGCTGGTTGGGGTTGGGTATGCAGTGGTGGTGCGGTCGCGGTTGAAAGCGTCGAGAGCACAGGTTGGACTGATTGCGGTTATGGCGGTAGCTAGCTTGGTGGCTCAGGGGGCATGGTGGCAGCTTTTGGGCAGTAGTGCGGTTTCGGCCATGTCTGGCACTGGGGAGCCCAGGCTGGCAGAAGTGAGTCCGACGCCAATTGTGAACGATACGAGTGGGCAGGTGGCCGCGGCGACGACAGAAGCGTCTGGGCCACAGACGGCTCAGGTTATTTCGGTTATAAGTGGTGATCGGCTGCAGGTTAATTGGCATGATCAAGCTCAGACGGTGCGATTAATTGGGGTATTGGCACCGGATCCTGGGGATTCAAAGTACCCACCGACTTGTTTTGGGATTGAAGCTAAGAAGTACTTGGAGGGGCTGGTGGGGAATGGTCAGATTTCGCTGACGGCCGATGAAAATTTGCCGGATAAGGATGGGGCTGGGCAGCTGATCCGCTATGTGGCTGGGCCGGATGGGTCAATTATTAATCGTCAGATGATCGATTCAGGTATGGCTAAGGAGTCTGGTAGCGAGGGGTATGGCCAGAAGGTGTCGTTTATTGCAGCCCAAGAGGCAGCTAAGTCAGCTCGTCGAGGCTGGTGGGGGACGTGTAATGTAGAGGAAGATTTTGAAAACGGGATATTGCCGACTTCTACTCCTAGTCCAACCCCAACACCTGAGCCGACTAGTGCGCCAGAGCAGAATGTGGTGCAGCCAATTGCGCCAACCACTCTACCAACTCCTGTATCGACAACAACGCCGTAATCCGATGCTCGCCAGTTGATAGGACTGATATAATTGGTAGGTCAGCCACGAATAGTTTGCGGTTTACAGTTTACGGTTTGCAGTTGTACGAATGACGAATGTGCGTACGTGTGTAGCGATTCTCGATCGGGTCGAGAATGACAAGGTTAAACGATTGACGATTTTCGATTTACATTGTACTCCGCCAAAGGCGGACTGGAGGTTTTTATGAGTTTTAAGAATGTACCCATTGGGGAGAAGGCACCAGAAGTAGTGAATGTGGTGGTGGAGATCCCAACTAAGACGTCGAATAAATTTGAGTATGACGAGGAGATGGATCAAATTGTATTGGACCGGGTGCTGCATTCGCCAATGTATTATCCGACGGAGTATGGGTTTATGCCAGGTACTCGCTCTGAAGATGGTGATATGTTGGATGTAATGGTGTTGACTTCTTATCCTACTTTTCCGGGTTGCGTTATGTCAGTTCGGCCGGTAGGAGTGCTTGAAATGGAGGATGAGGAAGGGTTTGATCCTAAGATTTTGGCTGTGGCGGTTAAAGATCCTCATTTTAAGAAGGTGCACGATTTAGATGATGTGAATGAACACTTGCGAGCCGAGATTGGGCACTTTTTTGCGGCCTACAAGGAGTTGGAAGATAAGTGGGCCAAGGTGGCTGGCTGGAAGCCAAAGGCGGAGGCAATCAAGATGATTGCCGAGTCGCAAGAACGATTCGCTAAGGAAGGATAAATAGGGATTTGAATCCCTATTTATACCGATTTAATCGGGATTTATTGTAAATCGCCTATCGTACATCGTTAATCGAACGGTCGGGGTGCAGGGTTTCGGGTATTGGGTTTCTGGACTTCGTGTAGCTCGTAACTCGTAGTCCGTAACTCTGCAGCCGCAGGCTCCATGTCTATTCGTGCCTGTACTTCGTGCTTCTTGCCCCGTACTCCTGCAGCCCTAGGCTGCATGCTGCATACTCTGCGAGCGTGCTATATCTGTCCATGCTCTTTAAAGCTATAAAAACTCCCATCCGCCACTACCACATGGTCAACCAGGGCTATCCCTAATACTTTTCCAGCTGTGTTCAGCCGCTTAGTTACAATCACGTCATCATCCGACGGAGTTGGGTCCCCAGAAGGGTGATTGTGTGCTACCACAATCTTAGCCGCATGACGACGAATGGCCATTTCAAACGTTTCCCTGGGATGAACCAACGACGCATCCAGCACACCTTCAGATACCTTATCAATCCCAATAAACCGGTTCCGAGCATCCAGCGAAATAAGGAAGTAGTGCTCACGCTTAAACCGTCCCATTTTCTGCCTGACCAACTCGGCCACTACACCAGGACTATCCAAAAGTACCGTCGTCCGCTGGTTGTTCGCCACTAATTCGGCCGCTAGTCGCCGTCCTACCTCAATACAAGCTTGAACTTGAGCCGCCTTAGCCAGCCCCATCCCATGCACTTGTTGCAAGTCATCCAGAGATGCTTCGCTAATCCCTCTAATGGACCCGTATCGCTTTAGTAATTCCTGAGCCAGCTGCATAACTGGTTGACCTTGAATTCCCCGCCCTAGAATTAAAGCCAAAATCTCCAAAGTAGATAAAGTTGAAACACCATGTGCCACCAGTCGTTCCCGCGGCCGCTCCGGCGCTGGTAAATCATGAAGTGTAAAAGATGTAGTAGTCATATTCGGGTTATGTTTGGTAAGCAGAATATAATCCCAATACGGCAACATTGCAACAGACAGGCGCAGCTGGTGGTTAAGGGTGGGAAGTCTACTCGTTTGTTCGCATAACTGCTCACCAATTTGGTTATTAGTTACTTAGTTACTTTCCGCCAGAGGCGGACAGGAGTTACTTGGTTACTTGGCTAGTTTTCGCCAGAGGCGGGCAGGAGTTACTTGGCTAGTTCGTTATTTGTTATTTGTCTATTCGTTATTCGAATACTACTCACTACCCACTACTCACCCTTGTCCGCCCCGCCAGGGTCGGAACTCACCACTCGCCTAGGTATCCTTGGGGTCCTAGGGGTCATGGGGAAAATGGTGTATTGGGGTGGGCAATCCTGCAATCCAGCCGAGCTTGGCTCGGCAGTCATCCAACTCTCTATTCGTTAAGTTACACACCTATTGCTATTTAATGTTATACTAGTGTTGTATGACACATGATGCTACGCATTTGGATGTTGCTGAGCGATTGGCAACTATATTAGATGATCAGTTTTCGATTGGGCCGTTTAAATTCGGCTTGGATCCAATTGTTGGCGTGATTCCAGTTGTAGGCGATATTATCCCTTTGGTGGTGGGGCTGTATATTTTATGGATTGGCGGACAGATGAGAGTGCCTGGCCACCTGCGCTATAAGATGTTGGCCAATACTGTTGGTGACGCGGTGGTGGGCGCAATTCCAGTAGTGGGTGATCTGACTGACTTTGTCTGGAAGTCTAATTTGCGCAATATTAAATTATTGCGGGAGTATCTGGCCAAGCAACCGATTGAAGGTAAAATAATCGCGGCTACAAATGTGTAACAGCTGCTCGGTCAGACGGGTTGACGAATAGGCAAGTTGGCAAGTTGTGAGTAGGCAAGTAGGGTACGTAAATGCCAAGGAGCAAGAGTCCAAATGCCAAACAAAGGTTCAAGGTGCAAAAAATACATAACACCACTAGGCTAAAATTCCCTTAATCGCTAATCGCTAATCGCTAATCGCTAATCGCTAATCGCTAATCGCTAATCGCTTACTGCAAATCGTTAATCGTAAATCGTAGATCGTAAAGTTTCTTACGAACAAGCGAATGTACGTACACGTATAGGTACATCGGGAACAGGGATTCTCGATCGGGTCGAGAATGACACGAGGGGGGCAGGTGGAAGTATGAAGTGCGGGTTACGGGAACGAATAACGAATAGACGAATAACGAACAAACTAATAGCCAAGTAACTAATTACCAATAACATCGTCGACGAGTGGACGAGTGAATCTTTCGATGCGATAGGCTCTTCCCCTACACCCGACACTCTCGGTAAAGGCTAGCTGGCTTTTGGCTAGGGCGCTTGCATTTTTGGACAAATGGTTGGGTTGCATGGTAAGCTGAAGACATATACTACTTATTACGGAGGAATACAAAATGAAACTATTTGGAATTGAATTTGGTGGCTCTTCTCAGGAAGGTCAGAATGGGCCTAAGATTGACTTGGCAGGTGGTTCTGCGCCAACGATTCAGCCTGAGGGCCAGGGTAATTATCCGCCAATCCCAGAGAGTGCAGCAGTGCCAACTCCGGATGCTGCGCAACCGGTAGCTCCAGCAGAAGCTGCGGTTTCTGTTGAGCCAGCGGCGGCGCCCGCTCAAGCGGAGACTCCTCCAGCTGCCCCGGCTGCTGAGGCGGCTGCTACTGACGAGAGTAGTTTGTTGGGTGGAGAGGTGAAAATTACTACACCTACAGCTGAGGAAACTGCCGCTGATACGGCGGCTGCTACTAGCGGTGACGTGGCTGGAGATATTAATAATTCTGGTGAAGTTAAGATTACGGGGTAAGCGAGTTTGCTATTGGTTTTACAATGAACAGCTCCTCACTGAGGGGCTGTTTTTTTAGATACGAATGGATGCTAATTACAGATACGAATGATGCGAATTTTTTGCCCGAATGATGCTTATGTGCGAATGATGCGAAGTACGAATTGGGTAGCATCCGAATGGAGCCTGTCAGCCTCTGGCTGAAATGTATATGCGAATCCGACCCTAAGGGGGCGGACAAGTCTACAAAGAACGAATGCTACGAATGAACTGAGTCACTATTACCAATATGCCCAATATGCCTAATATACCCAATGCACCATTTTCCCATGGTCCCTAGGAGTCCAAGGATACCTAGGTGAGTGGTGAGTAGTTATGTGAATACCGAATAGACGAATAACGAAGAATCGAATAAACAGCCTATTCGCCTCTGGCGGAAACAAACTAAGTAGCCAAGTAACTAAGTAACTAATAACTAAATAACTACCAGCGCGTGGCGCTGGTTAGGGGTTTTATTTGGCTTTTGGACTATCAACAGATATAATCGTAAATATGAATGACGAAACTTTTTTGCAGCGATACCGTAGTTTGAATGAACAGCAACGGGAAGCGGTGGATACGTTAGAAGGACCGGTGTTGGTGGTGGCTGGGCCGGGTTCGGGCAAGACTGAGTTGTTGAGTTTGCGGGTGGCTAATATTTTGCGCCAGACGGATGCAGAGCCTAGTAGTATTATTTGTTTAACTTTTACCGATGCGGCGGCGGTGAATATGCGCCAGCGATTGGCGGGGCTGATTGGACCGGATGCCTACAGAGTAGCTATTTATACTTTTCATGGGTTTGGCACAGATATTATTAATCGTCATCCACAGTTTTTTTATGAGGGAGCGTCATTCCGGGCGGCTGATGAGCTGCGCCAGCGGATGATTTTGACCGATATTTTGGAGGCGTTGCCCTACAATCATCCTTTGCGTTCTACTGGGCCGGACGGGACCAATGTGTATTTGCGGGATATTATTTCGGCGATTGGTTATTTGAAAAAGTCTGGTTTGCGGCCAGAAGATTTCTTGCGGGTGCTGGAGCAAAACGCCGATGCATTGCAGAAGATTAATCCATTAATGAGTGTTTTTGATGGGACGATGAGTTTGAAAATCGTGCCGCAGGTCGAAGAAGTAATGGTTGAGTTGGTAGCGATTGGCAATGGTTATGAAAAACAGGCTGGTATGCCGACGTTACCATCGATGGTGGCCTTACAGCTTAAGCATGCCCTGGACGATGTGGGTCGATTGGGCAAGGCCACGCCATTATCGGAGTGGAAGAGTAAAAGGCTGGTAAAAAATGACAATGACGGTCGGATATTAAAAGATACGCAGAATTTGGATAAAAACTTGGGTCTGGCTGAGGTGTACGCGGCCTATCAGGAGGCAATGCGGGAGCAGCGGTATTTTGACTTTGATGACATGCTGCTGGATGTGCTACAAGCTTTGGAGCGGCATGATGAGCTTCGCTACGAGTTACAGGAGCAATTTCAGTATATTCTGGTGGATGAATTTCAGGATACCAACAATGCTCAGATGCGAGTGTTGGAGTTTTTGACCGACTCGCCGTTTAATGAGGGTAAGCCGAACATTATGGCGGTGGGCGATGACGATCAAGCGGTGTATAAGTTTCAGGGAGCAGAAATCGGTGGTATTTTGGACTATCGGCGTAATTATCCGGAGGCAAAGATTGTGGTGCTGACGCGAAACTACCGTTCGACACAGCCAGTGCTGGACTCGGCCAGACAGGTAATTGTCCGGGCTCAAGTGCGGTTGGAGAATACCATAGAAGAGATAGAAAAAGAATTAGTGGCGGCCAATAGTGCGTTGCGACAAGGAGAAATTGAGCATCGGCAGTATGCCTCGCTGACGCATGAGTTGTATGGTGTGGCAAGGCAGATAAAGGCCTGCATCGATAAGGGGACGGCGCCAGAAGATATTGCCGTTATTAGCAAGCAGCGTAAGTATCTGGAGCAATTACTGCCGTATTTGTATAAGGAAAAGGTGCCGGTGCGCTATGACCGGCAGCAGGATGTACTGCAGGAACCGCATATCCATCAGTTAGTGCAGATGGCTCGATTTGCCGTTTCAGTGGCGAGACGTGGCAAAGAGGCAGATGAGTTGCTACCGGAGATATTGAGTTATCCGTTCTGGGAATTGGATCGGACCAGTGTGTGGCGATTGTCGCGGCAGGCCTATGAATTGCGACGGTCGTGGCTGGATGTAATGATGGATGGCGATGACGAAGCGCTTAAGCAGGTTGGGGAGTTTTTAATTAGCTTAGCTGACAGTACTAAGCATGAGCCAGTGGATGTGGTATTGGAATTAATGATGGGGGCGCATGAGGCGCTGGTGGCGGAGGATGAAAGCGATGATACGGAGCGCGACGAGCAGCCTAAAGCTGGTTTTGTTAGTCCGTTTAAGGAGTATTATTTTAGTCGGCATAAATTTGATACGGAGCGGTCGGAGTATTTGCGCTTTTTATCGGCTCTAAAGACGTTTGTGCAGACGGTGCATGAGCATGGGCAGGACAAGGTAATGACAGCCGAGGATATGGTGGCCTTGGTGGATATCCATATGGCTAATGGGTTGGCGTTGATTGATACTAGCCCGTATATCACCGGAGAGAAGTCGGTGCAATTGCTGACAGCGCACGGGGCGAAAGGGCTGGAGTTTGAATCGGTGTTTATTATTAGCTGCCAACAGAGTAGCTGGGCTAAGGATGGTGGGTATAGCAAGTTGTCTCCACCGCTCAATGTACCGCTGTCGGCCTTGGCTAATGAAGAAGATGACTTTTTGCGGTTGTTTTATGTAGCGTTGACTCGGGCCAAGCGCAATCTATATTTGTCGTCGCACGCAGCTAAAGACGATGGTAAAGAAGATGAGACATTAAGTTATGTGGCCGATTGGCCGAAAGCTCAACAAAAAGCCGAAGATGTGCCGACAGTGGAGGCGCTTGATATGTCTTGGCGGAGTTTTCATGCGGCGCCAGTGGTGGAGGATGAGCAAGTGCTGCTGTTGCCGCTGGTCGAGCAGTATAAGATGAGCGTGACGCATTTTAATAACTTTTTGGATGTGTCGCGGGGTGGTCCACAGTTATTCTTGGAGCAAAACCTGCTGCGGTTCCCTGAGCCCCAATCGGTCCAGGCGGCTTATGGGTCAGCAGTTCACAAGGCTATCCAGCAATTCTATTTATTGTTCAAGCGGGATGGTGTGTTGCCAGAGTTGGACATACTATTGGAGTTGTTTGCCAAGGCGCTGCGGGATGAGCGGCTGGGGCAGAAAGACTTTGACGATTGTTTGGCTCGCGGCCGGGACGAGCTGACGTTGTACTACGATGCTCGGAGTGGCAAGCTACAGTTGACTGATGAAGTTGAGTTTAATTTTGCTGACCAGCAAGTCATGATTGGGAATGCTTGTTTAACCGGGAAGATTGACCGGATCGTCAAATTGGATGACAGATCGGTCAGTGTTCACGATATCAAGACGGGTAAGCCAAAAGGGGATTGGCGTGGTGCGGATGCTAGGGCTAAGGTAACCTTGCACAAATACCGCTACCAATTGCAGTTTTATAAGTTGCTAATTGAGCATTCGCGGCGGTTTGGTGGCAAGGCAGAAGTGAAAGAAGCGATGCTGGAGTTTGTGGAGCCTTTGCATGGTCAGTTTGTGGAGTTGCCATTGGCGGAGGCTGATTTGATGGATGGCGAAATGGAGCGGTTAAAGCAGTTGATTGTGGTGGTGTATGACCATATCCAGCAATTAAACTTCCCTGATACGAGTGACTATTCTGCTGATCTTAAAGGGGTTGAGCAGTTTGAAGAGGATTTGTTGGAGGGGAGAATTTAAAAAACGCGGGGCGTTTTTTGGTTTGCGGTTTGCAGTTTATTCCGCCAGAGGCGGACGGGAGTTTTACGAATATACGAATTGGGTAACAACCGAATTACGAATGTATATGCGAATGCTACAAAACACGAATGCTACGAATGAACTGAGCCACTATTACCAATATGCCTAATATACCCAATATGCCCAATACACCATTTTCCCCATGACCCCAAGGTTCCCTAGGATACCTAGGTGTTTTGTGAGTTCCGACCCTGACGGGGCGGACAAGAGTGAGTTGTACCCGAATTACGCAGTACGAATTACGACGTACGCGAGCGAATAACGAATAACAGTCCGTCCGCCTCTGGCGGAAATAAACGAGCAAACGAGCAAACAGTCGCGGGTCGCAACTACGGATTGCACTTGCTTGGGTCTCCGGTGGTGTAGCCGGTGTTGAACCAGTTGACTCTTTGTTGGGCGGAGCCGTGAGTCCAGGTTTCGGGAGTGATTTGTCCTTGGGCTTTTTGTTGGATGCGGTCGTCGCCAACGGCGGCAGCGGCCGAAATGGCCTCATTAATTTCGTTATTTTCAAATATTCCCAGTTGATTGACCGAGTAGGCCCAGATGCCGGCAAAGCAGTCAGCTTGCAATTCTAGCTTAATGGAGAGCTGGTTGGCTTGGTCCGGATTGGCCCGTTCTTGGCGAGTAATGGAGTTCATGATGCCTAGTTCGTTTTGGACATGGTGGCCGACTTCGTGGGCGATGACGTAGGCTTGGGCTACGTCGCCATTGCTACCACCGAGCTGAGTTTTGAGCTGATCAAAGAAGGTTTCGTCCAGATAAATTGTTTTGTCGGTTGGACAATAGTGAGGGCCAATAGCACTAGTAGCGCCACCACAGCTGGAGTTGGTGGCGTCTCGGAAGAGGACTAGCTTAGGGTCCTGGTACGTTTGATGGCTTTGTTTAAAAATGTTGCTCCAGGTGTCGTTGGTGGAGCCAAGAACGGTAGAGGCAAAGACTTCGTAGCCGTCCTGGCCGCGGAATTGTTCGGGCTGCAATTGAGAATTGGTTTGGGCAGGTTGGAGTTGCTGCAGTTGATTGAGAGCGTCATTCACCTGATTGATATCAAGATTGCCTCCGGTAAGCAGATTGAAGCCAATGACGGCAATGATGCCAACAATGCCTAAGCCTCCAGCTCCGGCCGCGGCCAGACCGCGTCGGTCTTCAATGTTGCCCCGACTTGTTATTTTGCCCCAATCAGCCATAAAAATCCTCCGGATTTAGTATACAGAGTGAAGGGGGAAGGGAGAAGAGCGACGAGGGATGGGGGGAAAATTTAAAGGGCAAAGGGCAAAAGGCAAAAATGCAAGCCAAAATTAAAAAGTATTCATGTCATTCTGAGGCTGGCCGAAGAATCTTCCCGCTGGCGTAATGCACGCAGTGGAAGATCCTTCACATTCGTTCAGGATGACTGCAGAGCTGGGTGGTTTTGCCTTTTGACCTGAAATTTTGCCTTTTGCCCTTTGACTTTTGCACTCCCAGCTGCTTTTGCCTTTCTGGTTTTGAATTTTGAATTTTGTTTCAATATCGTATTATGGATTCATGCGACGATTTTGGCGACATGGGGTAGTGGTTTTGGTAGGGACGGTTTGTTTAGTGGGATTGTTAGGAGTGGGGATGTTGGTAATGCCTCAGCCGCTGCATGAGGCCACGGTGTCGGTAGCGCCAACACCGACGGCCATTCCAACCGTAATCATGACTGCTACGCCGAGTGCAACCCCAGTGATCACGGCTACGCCGTCTATTACAGTAACGCCTACTCCGACCGCCACACCTAAGTCTGTCCAATCGATATGGCCAAAGCCAGTAGCCAATCCGCTTAGCTATAGCATGGTCGTGAACAAGAAGTATGTCTTAGCCTCCACGTTTGTACCGCCAGATTTACGCTCGGTTATGGTGCCACATACTAATAATCACCCCTTACGGACTGTGGCAGCTGACGCTTTGGAGAACATGGTTGGTGCAGCTGCGGCCGATGGAGTGCAACTGCGTCTGCTGTCAGGATATCGATCATATGCAACCCAGAAGAGTTTGTATAACAATTATGTAGCCAATTATGGGCGGGCGGCAGCGGATCGGTTTAGTGCTCGACCGGGGCATAGCGAGCATCAGAGCGGGCTGACGTTGGATATTGGGGATGCTACTGCACCCGGGTGCGATATTGCCGCTTGTTTTGCAACGACGGCTGGGGGCCAGTGGGTAGCGACGCATGCAGCGGAGTTTGGCTACATTGTTCGTTATACGGCCGCCAAAGAGTCTATTACTGGCTACATGGCCGAGCCTTGGCATATTCGATACGTGGGAGTCGACCTGGCCCAGAAGGTAGCAGCGTCGGGATTGTGTTTGGAGGAGTATTTGGGGGTGGAAGGGGGAGGGTATGAATTATGAAAGGCAAATGGCAAAAGGTAAAAGGCAAAACTTCAGATCAAAAGGCAAAACCACCCAGCTCTGCAGTCATCCTGAACGAAGTGAAGGATCTTCTACCGTGTGCGTTGCGTCAGCGGGGAGATTCAATCGCGGAGCCCGTCCCGATGACTATCGGGGATTCAGAATGACAGTCAACTACTTTTTAATTTTGCCTTGCTCTTTTGACTTTTGACTTTTGACCTTTGCCTTCCCCGTTACTTTGCCTTCCCGACTGCTTTAGCCTATTTTAACGTTTAATTCCACTTTTCATGCTATGCTTGTAGTATGTTTTTAGGTACTCAGTTTTCTCAGCGGATTAGTGAGAGTCCGATGATGCA
>CAZHWT010000033.1:0-3097 GCA_964536215.1 uncultured Candidatus Saccharibacteria bacterium | reverse complement strand
GTATGTTTTTAGGTACTCAGTTTTCTCAGCGGATTAGTGAGAGTCCGATGATGCATGGGTTGAATCCGGCGGTGCGGGCGTTTGTGTTGTCGGAAGCGTTGTTCTGGGGCGGTTGGAATTTTGTGGCGCCAATTTTTGCAGTGTTTGTGGTGCGGCAGATTCCAGGGGCGACGGTGAGTCATGCAGCTTATGCTTTTACGCTATATCTAATTTGCCGCATGTTAACGGAGCTTTGGGTGAGCCGTAAGGCGGGCAAGTTGAGTAATCCGCAACGGGCCATTATTGATATTGTCGGGATTATGATTGTTAGCATTGCTTATTTGGCGATTGCCTCCCAGCCGACTATCCCAGTGTTGTTTTTGTATTATGTTGTAGCTGGAATTGGCTTTGGGGTGTCGTCGCCGGTTAAGATGTCGTTCTTTTCCCGAAGCATGGAGAAAGAAACTGAAGCGGCAGTGTGGGGTGTGTATGATGTGGCGATTCTGTCGGCCATGGCAGTGGCGACGACTTTGGGTGGAATTATTGTTGATTTGTATGGTTTTAAGACGCTATTTCTGTTGGCGAGCACGGTCAATATTTTGGGGGCGGTACCATATTTGTTCTTTATTAAGTACTGGCGGCACCAGCGGCGACAATCTTGAGAGAAAATAGAAAATAGAAAAATAGGTGCGATTAACAAAAACTCTTTTAGGCTTACCTTTCTAACTTTTATTCTCCTATCTCACAAGCAAACACTCGCCTGCCTTGGATTCTCGATCGGGTCGAGAATGACGGAGAGGTATGATCTCCGCTCCTGCGGCATGCTTGCTTTGGTCGGGGATAGGCCATACAATGGGTGTATAACTTTTGAGAAAGGGTGTGTATATGCCATTGCCTATTGAACAAGTCAGAGTAAGCTGCGTGAAAGCGCGGGAGTTGATGCGTCGATCTCGTGAGGAGCACTTTGCGGTGGGAGCATTTAATATTGACGATCAGGAGACGTTGATTGCGGTGGCTCAGGCGGCTAAAAAATTGAATTCTCCGGTGATGGTTGAGGTGAGTCAAGGGGAAGTGGATGCCATAGGACTGCACAACGTACGCGATATGGTGAGTAATTATCGTCGCGATCTGGGATTGGAGATGTATATTAACCTAGACCATAGCCCAACCGTAGAGGCGGCCAAGGCTGGTATTGATGCTGGCTTTGAGTTTATTCATATTGATGTGTCGCAGGCTAATCATGATGCGACGGATGAGGAGATTGTGGCTGCGACCAGGGAAGTTGTGGAATATGCCAAGACAACCGGAGCTCTGGTAGAAAGTGAGCCGCATTATTTTGGTGGGAGTAGTAACGTGCATGACGAAGCTATTGATTACGAGGCAATTAAAAAGACATTTAGCACTCCGGAAGGTTCGAAAACATTTGTGGAAGCAACTGGCATTGATACGCTGGCTGCGGCGATTGGTAATTTACACGGCAAGTATCCAGTGCCAAAAGAGCTGGATTTAAACTTACTGCAGCAACTGCGTGATGTGTTAGATTGCCAGATTAGTTTGCATGGTGGTAGTGGGACGCCACTGGAGCAGTTTGAAAAAGCCGCTAAGATTGGCGTGAGTAAGATAAATATAAACTCTGATATGCGCTATGCATACCGCATGACACTGGAGAAGGTGTTGAATGAGAATAAAGATGAATATGCGGTGGTTAAGTTAATGCCAGAAGTGATTGAAGCTGTGCAGGCCGTGGTTGAAGAGAAGATTCAGGCTTTTGGCTCGGCCGGGAAGGCTCAGGCGTAGCGGCTGTGTCGCTACGGTAGTACGAATACGAATTACGTGTTAAGTCACCTAGATTGCTTACGTGACTTGTTTTGAACGCTATGTCTATAAAGATTATTTCAGTTGGTAAGAAACACGAGCCTTGGGTGGCAGCGGGAGTTGATGAATATGCTAAGCGGCTGCGTAAGCCGTTTGAGGTAGAGTGGGTATTGGTGCAGCATTCGTCGATACCCGAGCGGGCTAGGGAAGAAGAGTCGGCCCGAATTTTGCAACACTGCGATCCAGATGATTTTGTGATATTGCTGGATGAGCGCGGTAAGCAGTTTACTTCTCCTCAGCTGAGTAAGGAATTATCATCGTTATTAAATGAGTCGCGGAGGGTGGTTATAGTGATTGGCGGTGCGTTCGGGGTTAATCGAACGTTGCTGGATCAGTCGGATATATTGTGGTCATTGTCCGATCTAGTGTTTCCACATCAATTAGTACGGCTAATGTTGATTGAGCAGATTTATAGAGCGCAGACGATAGCTTTAGGGCAGGCTTATCATCATGAATAGTGGGTGGGGAGTGGTAAGTATGAGTGGTGAAAGTATTATATAATAAAAATATTTTTATTATATAATACTCTTTGTTTTACAGAGATAATTACTCTTGGGGTGGTGTGTAAATTTGGTGAGGATGATTTTAGACTGTTGGCTAAATGGCGCAAGTACGTTACCGTACAGGCGCCATTTGCTTATGAGTCTGGATTGTGATTAGCTCTCAACAGCTATTTGGTTATGGTTGGGTTACCCTTTTGGTTAGGTATGCTCCTAAAGCAGTTAGCCCGATCATTAAGATTAATAGAGTACCAAAGTATTGCAGGGTAAATAGGTGAGGATTGCCAAGTGTATCGTTCGGGTAGGTGGTAAAGAGCTCTTGCAGGCCGCCTTGGATAATGAACCACAGCACAAAGCCGCTAAGACCGACAAGTAGTGCGTTTCTGACCTTGTGTTCGGTGGATAATAGCGCTACTGCGCTGCCAATTAAGCAGAAGGTGATGAGTGATAGTGGTGACATAATGCCGTTGCCTTCACCGAAGAATCCGTAAAACAGAATATGAAAGTGGGCGAATAGCCAGTCGCCTAGCAACCCAGATAACTCTCCCCCGATGGGCGGGATAATAAAGAATGATAGGCTGGCCACGGCGATGACTATAATTTCCCGTTTGGTGATATTCATGAGATCTCCATATAGTGAGTTGTATTCCTGCCATAGACTTGATGGCAGTTCTGATGCCACCCTGACCCAGGTGTGCGCAGCACCGTGATCATGGAGTAGATCTTCAAAGTAGTAGGTCATT
>CAZHWT010000032.1:0-15845 GCA_964536215.1 uncultured Candidatus Saccharibacteria bacterium | reverse complement strand
CAATAAAGGATGGGATAACCAAGTTGGACACCGTTGTTTGGCTTAGAGCATTAAGAGTGGCCGTAAACGTAGTCGCTGGGGTCGATTGGGCCCCATTATCGGCCACAATACTCACTGTGCGAGCCAAAGTCACATCGGGGAATTGCAAAATTTGACTAAACGTCCCATCCGAATCCACCACCGACGTCCCCACCACCGCATTATTTTCGGTAAAGGTTAAGAACGAACCTGGCGCCCCAAACCCCTCCACCTGCAGACTGGTCGCCGTCTGAGTCGGCTGAATCACAAACGTCACCTCCCGCGAATCCACACTCTCCAGCCCACCCGTCTTAGCCAACTTGGCCTTAGCCGTATACGTTCCCTCCGGCAAACTACCAAACTCGCTAATCAACTCCGCCATCCACTCGCCAGTCACGCCATCCAATGTTCTAGTAGTTGTCATTGCCGATCCACCTGTCACCGTAATAGTCGCCGTCGTCCCCGGTGCACCCAAACCATCCAACGTAATCGGACTACCCACATTAGCCGTGGCCGGCGTTACATCAATAAATGTCGGCAACAGCACATCATCGATAGTCGTCGTATTATGAGAGGTTACCGAGGTAGCAATTGCCGTTGGTGGTGTCGACTGCCCACCGCCACCATCATTAGCCACAATCTTCAAATCAATACTGGCATCGGCATCAGGAAACGTAATCGTCTGGCTAAACGTCCCATCCGCCGCCACCACCCCCGACCCCAGCGGTACCGTCCCATTAATAAAACTCAAAAACGCCCCCGGCGCTCCAAACCCATTCACCACCAACTTAGTCGACGAAGGCACCGGCTTAACCTCAAACTGCACCTGCCGCGAAGTAGGCGCAATAAGACTACTATAAATAACATCCGCATACGCCTTATATGCACCTTCTGGTAAAATACCAAACTCGCCAATCAACTCCACATCCCAATGCCCCGTCGAATCAGCCGTCACTGTTACCGATTCCAACGGAGACTCTTTATGCACCGTCACCGAGGCCCCCGGCACAGTATCCCCTTTTACATGAATAGGTTGACCAGGGTTTTGAGCTAACGGATCAACACTTATAAATGTGGGCAAAATTATATTATCTACAATAGTAATAGTATTAACAGAAACAGTTACTACAAATCCGGTTGCCGGCGTAGTCTGATCGGCATTAGCAGCATACACAGACATTGCATGGGTGCTATTCGGCGCGAGAGCATGAATGACAAAGTCAAAGCTGCCATCTGCAGCAGCCGTTGTAGCACCGACAATATTGCCATTATCGCTAGCAAGTATGAATGCACCTGGGGCAGCATAGCCACGCAAATCTAAAGCCGTCTCCCTCACCATACCGCTAACTGTAACGTCTAAGCTAGCAGAATCATGGTAATCATTCGGTGTAATCGTACAACTTTCGGTAGTGGCAGAGCAGTTAATCGACTGTTGAGAATACGTCTGATTCCAAACAGGAGAACCGACTAAGTAAATGAAAAGCAGTACTAAGCAGGGCGCATATTTTTGTAACAGTTTATTGGGCAGTGAAATACGCACATTTAAGTTACTTTCCGGATATCAGGGCCTTGAGAGATTTACCGATACGTTTTCGCCCCAGCCACAAGAATACAACCACTACCAAACCAATTCCAGCATAGATGCCCAATGCTCTCCAAGGTACAATCCAAAAAGTAGTTGAGGCGGTCAATTGTTGATTGTTTTGGCCATAGTACATGAGCAGGTTAGCAGTATACCGGCCGAAGAAAGGAGGTTTTTCCCATGTTGCTTCCATATGCCTTACCGCACCCGGAAACACGTTTTGATCTACTACTTGCACATCACCCACCTTTTTCCCAAATATATCAGTTACTGCAACAAAACCAATTGGATGAATATGGACGGAACCCTCATTTTTAGCTCGTACATCAAAGACAATTGGCTTACCGCTCTCATGCTTCGCAGCCTGAAAGCTCGCAATACTAGCACCTTCTTTAACATCACCAGCCACACGAAGCAACAATAAAGAGCCAATCTTCTGCCCAACTCTTGAGCCACTTACATCAGTCGGGTTAGTAGGGCTAATTTGAGCATACACACTAGCATAGTGACCACCAGGTTCAGCATTAAACGGAACCCTAATATTAAATGCCACCTGAACCTCTTGTCCAGGCTTAAGTGAATACTCAGTATTCTCAAAATTCAACCATTTAGCTAGACTGTACGAAGTATCATCTTCAGTCAACCCAACTTGCCCCTCTTCGCCTACAGCCACGAAGTTCTCTGCTGATATAGTAATAAACTGAGTAATAGCTGCATCATTCCGGACTTTAATAACCTCTTTGAGGGTATCGCCAGCGTTTGCAGTTAGATTGAATGTAACAGGTGAAATAGAGACTTTTGTCGCGTTCGCCTCTTGGGCCGTAACTGGAGAGATTGAAGAAAAAACAATGACAGCTGCTACTGGCAACGCGGCCAAGAGAGAAAAGTGTGGTTTCATAATATAAAGATAATAAAACTTGTTCTTAGGGGCAGCTCTGGAATGAGTGTAACCCTCCTGCAATAAGACTGTCAAGAGATGCCGTCCTAGCTATGGTAACAGACAAACGAACCCTCATGCAATCTAAAATGTCTAAGGGTGATTACCTAACAATAGCAGTAACAAAAAACCTTTAGCCTAATCCAACCAGCAACCCAACCGAACGCCTGGCTGCCATCAACTCTCGACTACCTGCCCTATCAATAAACGCCATCTGCCTAGCTTGAATATCTACCGACCGAACCTGCAACACTAACAAGGACCCGGAAATCTTGCCGCTGTTAAAAGGCAGCTCAAATGACACCCCTTTTACTTTAGAAGTAATCGGGCAAATAACCGCCATACCCGTCCGACGATGAACTGTCATAGTCGAAAGCACCAAAGCTGGTCTACGGCCAGACTGCTCATGCCCTACTCGCGGGTCAAAATGTACCCACACCACATCACCAGCTTCGGGAATATAAGCCTTAGTCATCTATAATTTCCTCGCCCTTATCTACTCCCCAATCATATTCTCCCCCCACCCGCTCCGGCGTAGCATCGCGCAACAAATCAGCTAATGTAATATCTCGATAATCCGGCTGTAAACTAAGTACAATTCCTTCTTGTCGCACATGCACTGTTACCTCCTGACCTTCTTTAAGATCCAATTGATCCAATGCTTCCTTGGGCAACCGCACCGCCACACTATTCCCCCACTTCTGCAACTTTCGTGTTACTTTCATAACAAACATCTCCAGTCATTTGTATGTATATACATGTAGATACATAGACTATACCCCCCCCTTGGTCATATCTGATCAATGGGGAGGATTAGTTTATAGAAGAAGCGTCATCCGTTCTTTCGTCCATTCGAAATTTGGCTAACTGGGTATCCTTGGGAACCTAGGGGCCCTTGAGAGATGGCATATAGGGGATATTGGGCAATCAACCACCCTCCGGCAAGCCGCAGGGTATGCAATGAATGACTTTCAGTCACCAATCTTTTCTTTATTGGAAACCTCGCAGTTTCCACACCTTTCCTACGGTGTAACCCACGCGGCAAGCCGCGGGGAAATTGCTACGCGGATTATATCCACAAACTAATCGGGCAAGCACCGTACCCATCTCAACCAAAACCGTCATTCCTGCGCAGGCAGGAATCCCTGCAGCTATACTGATTCCTGCCTGCGCAGAATGACACGTCAAAAACAGTGGGCTCGTCATGCTAAGTCTAGCGAAGCATCTTCCCAGGTGTGTAAATAGTTAAGGTAGAAGATTCTTCCCCTGCACCATAACGGTACAGTGTCAGAATGACAGAGGAGCAGTATTCATCATAACAGTAATAAGAAACTGAGTTGCATAATTCTCTATTACGTAATGTATTACGTAATACATTACGTACCCTAGTACAACCTAAAAAGCTCCCCGAAGGGAGCTTTTTAGCACTTTCTTTGTTGAGAATCTCAACCTAGAAGGTTGGAGTACTAACATACTCAACCGAGTTCTGATACACACCAGCAGTCTGGGTAGCAGGCACATCAGCTTTGAACACTACATATGTGTCTACGCCTGCGCTAGGGCTAGTTTTACCGGCTACAGCAATTGGGGTCGTGCCAAACATCGAGCGGTATGAGTTGTTACCCGTGAATAGAGCATTCTTCTCAGCACCATTGGCGCTTACACCAACTCCAAATACACCAGCACCATAAGCACCAGGAGTAGTAGTTAAGCCAGTATCCACTATGATGTCTGTTGCTGCAGTCGAGCCACCCGCACCATCAGTAGTACAGTCGCCAGAAGTTTGTCGGCACATACCGCCTTGGTTGCCAGCACCAGCCCGGACTTGACGAATAGTGGTTACATACCCGCCGACAGCATTAGTAGCAGTCTTAACGGTCTGACAACCAATTCGGGGCGAGCCAGAGTTAAAGTTACCAAATGGTACAGTGGTTACCGTAGTAGCGATGTTCGAAGTATCACCTGCACCACAGGCAGTTGCGCTACCGACCAAGCCAACCGTAAAGGTCATTTGCTCTAGCACTCGACCAGAAACCGTAACCCGGTTAACAATGGCAAAGGCAGAAGTGCCTTGGTCAATCTCAGTTGAACCCGCATCACTATAGGTCTTAATACGAGTAAAGTAGGTGCCAACCGCAGTTGGGTTGGTCATACCGACTACCTTGATGGAGTGAACTGTAGCTGGAACTTCGTCTTCTGTGTTGCCAGTGAAATCAACATGGAAGTTATTGGCGTCAGTCTGTGCAGCTACACCAGCCACACTTGTATCATTGAAGCCAGTGACAACGGTTGAAGCCATATTGGCTGGCACTGCCAAACCGGTAGGAGGGGTACAGTTGGTGCCAAAAGTATCGGCAGTTGTGCAGAATTGAACATCAACCTGCTGAATTGGAGTTGTTCGGCTAGCTTCCAGAGTAAACGAAATTGTATAGTCTGGGTTAGCACCAGTGGTACGTGAATCCGAAATTAACGTAGAAACCGTATTTAACGCGGTTGCATGCGCTTGCGGAGCAATTGCCGTACCAACTGAAGAAACAACCAAAGCGGCTGAAGCGGCAACGCGAGCAGCTTTAGCTATGTGCTGTTTATAGGCAGTTGATAATTGCATATAAGCTTTTATCCCTTTCTGTCGGAAGAATCCGACAATGTTTTTATTAGTTATCAGTTTCAAGTTGCCAGCGTCCAGAAGCAAATGTAGTTTATTTGTTACCTCTTGCAACTGGTAACTGGACGCTTGAAACTTTTTTTAGAATAGGCGCATGGTTACGCCTGAAATCAGGCAAATCAGTTTGCGGTTAATAGTTTGCAGTTTGCAGTTAAGTCTAAAAGCTTAAACCACTCACCACTCCCCACTCACTACCTACCGATTGAATAACGCCGGCGCAATCAAGCGCCTACTTGGAAGATTTTGTACCCGACCAGGGTGCATCCTATTGGCAAACTCGCTCTTATTTGTCATTCCCGACATTTTAAATGTCATTCCCGACCAGATCGGGAATCGGATCCTCAATCAAGTTGAGGATGACAAAAATAAGCTCCATCTGCCAACGTATTATTGTGGTCTACTTCACCTACCTTTCCGCCCACCTCATCTCAGATAATCATACAAGCAGTATGCCTGTCTGCTACCATGATGAACGGTTGCTAGATTATTGTCAATACCCCCAAATAAGCAGGCATGCCTGTCACAAGGCTTGAATGCAATAATATTGTTTTTAAAATACGAATAAGCTAAATACGAATGCTGCGAATTTTAAGGCGAATGGCGCTAATGTGCGAATATACGCAAATAACAAATGCGATAAGCTACTCGGATACAAGAGAATTCAAAATCCGCTTAGGTTGGATATATTTAGTATGGAAGTTAACCAGGATAGCCAGCTTTTTATGACTCGCCTGAAGATATCTAAGCGTCTGACTATACTCTAATTTAGTCAGCACTTTGCAAGCCTTTAGCTCTAAAATTATTTTATCGTCGATAAGAAAATCCAACTTATTTCTCCCAACTATCTCTCCTGAAAAAGTTGCAGGTAGACGATATTCTCTCTGGAATGGGATAGACAAATTTTGGAGTTCTTGAGCTAACAAATCCCCGTATTGCCGCTCACTGCAATATTGCCCAAGATTATTATGAACTTTAAACAGCAACCCAGTAAGCACATATGACAATTCAGGATAATATACACATTCGGGTTTTATTAGACTATTCATACACCGCTTATATCACTCAAACTTAATCAAATCAACATCCAACCATTCGCATCTATTCGCACATACGCATAATTCGCCTTAAAATTCGCAACATTCGTATATAAAATCTGCATGTTCACCTAACCCACATCTGCTACAATTATCTTGTGAAACTACTCCTGCTCAGATTGCTCTCAATTGGTCTCCTGCCCCTCTTGTCTACTTGTCTACTTGTCTACTCATCTACTGTAGTCAAGGCCGCATCTGAACCGGTCACCTTTACCATTACCCCCGCCATTACCGACCGCCACGTCAAACCTGGCGACACCTTTACCCTTACCCTGCGCCTCACCAACAAAAGCAACATCCCCCAAGCCCTCCGCGCCTACACCAAAAACTTTGCCGCCAACGGCCTAGAAGGTGGCATCACCTTTGGCGACGACAACATTACCAGCTACACTGCTTCCACTTGGATCAGCCTCGACCAGCCTAGCCTAGTCTTACCCCCTGACGGCCACCAAGACATCGCTGCCACCGTCACCGTCCCCAAAAACGCCGAACCCGGCGGCCACTACGCCAGCATTCTCTTTGAACAAATGATCCAAAACTTGCCTAGCGAAACATCTCACGTCCAAGTAGCCGCCAGACTAACCTCGCTCCTCTTCCTTACCGTTGACGGCGATGTTATCGAAGCCGGTCAAATCCTCGGCGCCACCCCGGGCAGTCAATGCAGCGCCGTCGTCTGTGGCTTTAAAGCTCCAAGATTCTTAGACAAAGGACCTGTCCCTTTCTCCTTCATCTTTAATAACACCGGCAACGTCCACGTCCGCCCCAAAGCCACCATTACTATTTTTCAAAACAACAAACAAGTCGCCAAACTAGACCTAGACGACCGAGCCGTCCTCCCCAACAGCCAACGCCTTTTTGAAGCCAAGTGGGATCGCGTCGTCCTATCCGGACACTACACCGCCAAACTCCACCTCGTCTACGGCTCCAAAAACTACTCCCTAGACGCCACTACCAGCTTCTGGGCCTTCCCCTGGCAAGCCGTCCTCATCATTGCCATCCTGGCTGTCGGAGCCTATGGAGTATTCTTGTCTCGGAAGTACTTCCACATTAAACGACTACATCACAAGACACAAGATTAAAGAGTCCAAATGCCAAGGAAAGAATGAAGAAACAATAATTATAGGCAATTAAGTATTGCTTGTATCTTTGTCTGGCATTTGGACTCTTACTCCTTGACATTTATCTCTATAGATCAACAAAAATCCTCACTTCATTTTCCTTAGCCGACAACACCCCGCGCACCACTTCAAACGCCTGTGGCTTATTTTGTTCATCCACCACGGCAATAGTCTGATTGTCCAGTAGCGAAATAAAATGAGCATGATCCGGCAGAATATCAAACGCCCCGCTCTTATTCTTCCCCGACACACTCACCGCCTGCCCATCATAAAACGTCCGCTCGGGGTTAGAAATTAATAAATGAAATGATTTCATAATAATAAAGCCACAATGATCAAGAGCCTGGATAGCAAAAAAGGAAATGCCAAGCTACAAGAGTCCAAATGCCAAGAAAAATGTAAAGACGCAATCAGGGAATTGAGGCTTGTACCTTGAGTCTTTGTTTGGCATTTGCGCTCTTGAGTCTTATGCCTTAACCTTCTATTCCTCCGGAGTAGAAGGTTCTACCTTGCTCTTATT
This sequence comes from uncultured Candidatus Saccharibacteria bacterium, assembly GCA_964536215.1. GTDB lineage: Bacteria > Patescibacteriota > CAZHWT01 > CAZHWT01 > CAZHWT01 > CAZHWT01. The sequence continues at coordinate 7,911 of CAZHWT010000032.1, read as the reverse complement.
AAACCGCTCTTCCGTTGCTTTCGTTGTAGAGGTATTAGAAGAACCAGGTGGACTAGTAGGCTGAGAAGGAGACGGCGCCACCGCCGAGCCCGTACTCCGTACTTCTCCCCCCGTACTCACAGAAGCCGCCGCAGTCTCACTCTGAGCACTTGCAGCTGGACGCTGGGCACTACTATCACTACCAGCAGCAGCCCCTCCACCCCGTACTTCTAACCCCGTACTCCCAGAAGGCTTCGCCGCAGCCTGACCCGACTCTCGACTGTCGACTACAGATTGCCCGGTCGCCCCACCACTCGTCGACTGGTCGACTGGTCGACTAGCAGCCCCCTGTGCCGGCACTGCCGGTGCAGGCGTAGCTCCACTTGCTGACTCGCCCCCTGGCTGCTTAGTCGCCTGCTGCGCCGCCGCAGTCACACTCTGAGCGCTTGCAGCTGGCCGCTGGACACTACTATCGCTACCAGCGGTAGTCCCACTCCGTACTTCGGACCCCGTACTTCCAGATGGCTTCGCCGCAGCCTTCTGTATCGCTGCCAACTTCGCCTCCTGCTCCGCAATCACCGCCTTCTCAATTTCCGATTCTTTCCCACCCAACGTCTGCAAATCACCAATATTCCTAAAGTCAGCTTCCGGCACGTCGTCAAAATCACCATTCATAATCGACAGCACATCCTTAACCGTCTGCATCCGGGCCACATAATGCCCCTTCACTCCCGTCTGAGCCTCGGCCACAAAGAATGGCTGCGACATATAGTTAATCACCTTCTTGGCCCGGTTATAATCCGTCCGCTGATCCGCCGATAGCTCTGATTCACCAATAATAGCCACCATGTGCGACAGCTCGGTATACTTATTAAGCAACAACTGGGTGGCTAACACTGCCTCATAGTGCTCTTTACCCACCACCTCTGGCGTCATAATCGACGACGTAGAACTAAATACATCCACAGCCGGATAAATGCCCTGCTCAGCCACCGCTCGAGACAAAATAACCATAGACTGCATATACGGCAAAATTACCTGCACCCCTGGGTCTGTCACATCATCGCTGGGTACGTATATGGCTTGCACCGACGTTACCGACCCGTCCACCGTAGACACAATCCGCTCCTGAAACGCCCCCATCTGACTAACTAGCTCGGCCTGGTAACCACCTTCCGATGGAATAGTATTAGTCATGGTCGAAATCTCGTTACCGGCCTGCACCAACCGGAACACATTATCCACAAACAGCAACACATCTTTTTTCTGCTGATCTCGGAAAAACTCCGCCACCGTCACTGCGCTCAACCCCACTCGAGACCGAATGGCCGGATTTTCATTCATCTGCCCAAACACCAGAGCCACATCCTGCAACACCCCTGACTCGCCCAAACTCTCAAACAGCTCGTGCCCCTCTCGAATGCGCTCACCAATTCCACCAAACACCGACACACCTGACTGGAACTTAGAAATGTTGTGAATCAGCTCGGTAATTAAAAAAGTCTTGCCTACACCAGCACCACCCACGAAGCCAATCTTTCCACCCTTAACGAACGGCGTAAAAAAGTCAAGCACCTTAATACCCGTCTCCAACAGCTCCAAGGTGGTCTTAATCTTGGTGTAATCTGGCGGCGGCTGATATATCGGCGCCGTCCGGCCACGATTAATCGTCCCCAACCCATCCACTGGGTCACCAAACAAATTCATCACCCGCCCCTTAACATTGTCGCCCACCGGCACCTCAATCGTACTGCCCGTCCCGACCACTTTGGTGCCCCGCTTAACACCAGTCAGCAACGTCATAGCCACGCAGACTACATTCCCGCTCGGCGCAAATCGGATCACCTCCAATTTAAGATGCTCCAATTCCGGACTAACCAACAACTCCTGCAGCTGTGGCTGCACGTCCAAGCACTGCACCTCCACAATTTGCCCCTTAATGCTCATAATCACCCCTTCGGCCCGACGCACAGCCGGAGCGTCAGACGCGGCCACAGGCGCTGTCGTCGCAGATGATTCTTCAATTGGTTGTGGCAAAACTTCAGGCATAGTTTGATCAAATCACAAGACTCAAGAGTTCAAATGCCAAGGAAAGAGGTAAGCAGTAAGATGAGACTTGTTTCTTGAGCCATTGTTTGACTTGTTGGACTTTTGCATCTTCCGCTTCACGCTTGGCAGATACTCCTACAGTGTATCATTGTTGAACATCGATCGAAAACAATTCGAACTTGTTACTTGTATCTTTGTTTGGCATTTGGACTCTTATATTTTGACATTTATATTTCATTCTCATTCTAATTAGCTCTTCCATATCGACATACCACTGTAGTTATCCAACATCTTAGCATTAGCCTTTCTCCGTTTGGCTCGGCTCAGCTCTTGCCGCAATCCTTTAGTGGCCGTTTTAGCATTCTCTGTCGCCACATCCATAGCCACCATCCTGGCTGCGTAGCGCGACAACATTGACTCTCGCACTTTCTGGTGCAGCAATGTCTTTAAAATAGTCGTTTCAAAAAAGTTAAGCACCTCTTCCAAACTCGGCTCAAACCAGGCATCCGGCCCTTCCGCCAAATGCCGCACATGCGTAATCCACTTTTGCAGCGCTTTTCGCTGGCCGGGCTTCGGGTCCCGGGTTTCGGGTTTTAAATCTTCTTCCTTATCGCCTTCGTTTGGATTCTTGGATCCTTGGATACTTAGATCTTGAGGCTGAGCCGACGTTAACGTCAGGTCAGCCTCTATCACGTCTGCCGTCAACACCGTCCGGAAATGGTTATAATAGGCAGTCACCTTATGGTATCCCGACACTCTCGACAAAATGGCGTGCACTTGCTCCACCGTCCAATCCTCGTCATCCACATCTAGGCTGTCAAATGGAATTGGTGGCCGTAGTCTAGCAAAATATTCCACTCCCACCTTGCCCAGCACCAGCACATCGCAATTCTTACCTCTAATCCCAGCACTAGCTTGACTCAATAGCTGCTCCGGCAACGCACCATACAACTTAGTATTAGGCGCAATTACCAACACTAAATCTTTACCATTATCTGCCGATACTCGCAGCTGTTGTTGGTACTGGGCTGGATCCAACTGATGCTGAGCTACAAAAATATCCCGGGCATCGGTATACACCTTTTGCGCTTCTTCCAAAAACGTTCGAGCCGACAACACCTTATTACGCGTCATCGACAAATTCTGAGCCGCAATGGCTTCAAACGTACTAGTCAATTCTTGCAACAACTTAACATCGCCCAACCGTTGGTCAATCTGCTTAATAGTCTGCATAAGCTAGTCAGTGGTGAGTAGTGAGTAGCAGCATGTTGCACGCCGCACATACCAAATCCTACTCCCCTCCGCCTCCTTTCACATCCTTTCCAGCGGTAGCCTGAGCAGTAGGGGGATTAGAGGGATTAGGAGAATTAGAGATCGCTGCTCCCGTCTGCGCCGCCGGCGCAGCCTTGCCCTCTGCTTCTGACCCCGTACTTCCGGAAGACGGCGCAGCAGCCTCTCCTTCTTTCTGGCCACTTGAAACTGGACGCTGGACGCTTTCACCGCTACCCGCTGCCTCACCAGTCGACTCCTGCGTCGCCGGCGCAGATGTCGGCACCGCTTTATAAAACGCCTCCATCAGCGGCGTCCTCGACGCTTCATCAGCACTATCCTTAAGCGCTTGCCGCAACTGCTCAAACTCTGGCTTGCGGAACATAGCCAACATTTCATCCCGTCTCGTCACCACTTGCTTGAGTGGAATTTCATCAAACGATCCACCCAACAGCGACAACATCACCATTAATTGCTCTTCAATTTTTAAGTGAGTATTTAAATCTTGTTTAATCAGCTCTTCAAAAATAGTCCCGCGCAAAAACAGCTGCTTAGTTTTATCGGTCAATTCAGCTCCAAACCGGACAAAGTTCTTGGCCTCGCCATACTCCGCCAACATCGTTCGCAACTTAGAAGCCACTTCCTTTTGCAGCTTAGACTGCGTCTGCTTACCCACACGCGACACCGACAAGCCAATATTGACCGCCGGCCGAATACCCTTATAAAACGTTTCCAAATCGAACAAGGTGTGTCCGTCTGACATTGAAATAAGATTAGTCTGAACGTAGCCGGTTAAGTCGCCACCCACCGTCTCAATAATTGGCATTAAAGTAATCGTCACTGGCTTATTATCTGGGCCAGCAATGCACCCAGCCCGCTCCAACAGGCGTGAGTGAGTGTAAAAAATATCACCCGGATACGAGTCTCGTCCTGGCAAACGGTTATTCAACAAACTCATTTCTCGGTAGGCCTTAGCGTGGCTACCCAGGTCATCCAATATAATAAATACATCTTGCCCCTGGTCACGGAAATACTCAGCAATACTCATCCCAGAATACGGCGCCAAGTACTGCATGGTCGACGAATCCGACGATGATACTGCCACTACCACAATGGACGCCTCACCGTCTTTTTTGGTCTGCTCCTCTACCGTCACCGAGATCCGCTTCAGCTCCGCTCGGGTTTTTCCAATCCCCACATAAATCCCCACCATGCCTTCTTCCTTAACGTGCAACAAAATTTGCTGCAAAAAACTAGTCTTCCCGCTCTTTGCATCACCCATTACCACCTCTCGCTGCCCCCGTCCTAACGGCACCAACAAGTCACTTACCATGACGCCTGTCACCAACTGTCTGGTTATCTTAGACCGTCGATAAATGGGCGGGGCTTCCACCTCCACCGGCCGTAACTCCATTTCTGGTAAATTATCTCCACCATCCAAAATCTCACCCAGGGGGTTAATCGTCCGGCCCAGTAATTCTTTCCCCACTGGCACCGACAACAACTCGCCTACTGACACCAATGGCTGACCTTTAGAGGCGCTGCCTCGCTGCACCATCAACAACTCAGTCGTATCCTCGTTCAGGGCGTTAACAATTCCCAACTCTCCTGACTCAGTCATAATCAACTCATTAACCGAAGCCGACGGCAACCCTTCCGCCAAAGCCGTAAACCCTTGCGAAGACAAAATCGTCCCCGTCTCATGTTTTTCAGTTAAATAATCGCGGTAGGTTTTTAACATAACTAAATAAGATACAAGACGTAAGAGTCCAACAAACCAAATAAAGACACAAAAATATAAGACTCAAGCTTATTCTTGCAGCCCAACTTTTTTCTTGGCATTTGGACTCTTGTATCTTGCCCCTTTGCCTTTGACAAGCTACAGTTTGTTAAAGGCAGTCGCTACTTGTTCCGCCAAGGCTGGTATTTTGTCCTTAATACTACTATCTATATATTTACTACCAGCCATGGCTGTAAATCCGGCCACAATGGTCGGATCGTACTGCACATCCAGCAAAACTGGCTTATTCAAAATTGCCTTAAACCACGTGTGAAACCGTTCCAAGTCATCTACTGACGGTTTATAGGCTAGCGTCAGCCGAACCGTCTCCATATTTTTAATGGCTTTATCCAAGGCCGCCAACATCGCCTCCGAGCCCGATCGTTGAAAATCGTCCAGAGCAGTTTTGCCGCCTGGCGACTGCAACCAGCGTAACAAAATATCGGTTACGCCTAATTCCTGCAGCCTATTGGTATCGTTAAGAGTCAGCGGCTTACCGTCGTGCTTATACAAAGCTGCGTCCCGCAACTGGCGCAGGGCCTGTTTGGCCAACATGGCCTCTTTATTACTTGGCAGCATATCCACCAAAGCCGCAATATCACTTAAGTACTTCGTCGAAGGCATGTTGCTCCTTGGCGCGCTCCAGCGCTTCAAACACAATTCTCTGTTGGTCCTTAGGCGACAACGCCACCGACAAGGTCTGTCGCAAGGTTGTACCAATCAATTCAACAATGTGTTGATCAACTTTCTGTTGTTGTTTGGCCTTATATTCGTCGATTTCCCGCTTAGCTACCTGTCGAGACTCGTCAATTTCAACTCGAACCTGCTCCCATTCTTTCTCCATCCGAGCGTCAAAGTCAGTCTGACGCTGCTCAAATTCCGCCAACATCTTAGTTTGTAGCTCTTGCAGCATTTGGTCAGTCTTGGCTGTAATTTCCGACGGCAACTCCTCAATTTCTTTAGCAGCCGCCTCGTAGGCCGGCTCCAGCTTTTCTTGCTGATCTTCCTCCAACTGCTTTTGGAATCCGGTCAGTTGGGCTGCTGCCTGCTCCGCCATATGCTTAGCTTGATCTTTAGCTTGGGAAATAAATGAGCTAGCCTCTTTTTGAGCCTGAGCCGAAACCTGTTCGGCTCCCTGCTGGGCCGTAGCCGCCACCTTGGCCGCCTCTGTTTGAGCCTGAGATAGAATTTCTTGCTCTTTCTGCAGGGCCCGGGTTTCTATCTCTTTCAATCGCTCTTCCAAAAAGCCCGTATCGGACATCTTGGCTTGGGCATCACTCAGCTGCGCCAACAGCTGTTTTTCGCGCTGCCGCAACAACATATAGGCCACCGACAAAACGGCCACTATTAATAAGAAAACAACTAAAATAATAATCGTCATGGGCAGTTGACCAACTAATATATCAGCCTCCAGTCTACAGGCAAGCAACACAATATGGCAAGCCACAAATGGCAAATCGTGAATTGTAGATCGTTAATCGTTAACAGTTAAGTCACTTACTCCCCTTACACTCTCGCACCCTCGCACTCTTGCCCCCCTCGCCCCCTTGCACCCTCGCACTCTTGCCCCCTTATACCCCTTTGCACCTAAAGTTTATCTGGACGCTTGAAACTGGACGCTGGACGCTGCTACACTAAGTCCTGTGAAACGACTCGCCTGCCTCATTTTCTGCCTCCTATTTACCACCACTACCACAGTCGCCTTAGCTGCTCCGCAAAGCCCTAATTATCAGCTCCAGCAGTACTCGTTCGGCTCTGGCGGTACTACTCCAGACACCAGCAGCGGCAACAACAAAATGCTCGGCAACACCGGCGAAATTGAATCCGACCCAGTCAGCCCCAACTACACTATTAATGGTGGTATTGGCGGTCAGAGCATCAGCAATACTCCGCAAACTCCCACCCTTACCAACCCTAGCCAATATTACGACCGGCTCAAATTTACGCTAGATCCTAATTCGGATCCTAGCGACACCAAGTACGCCATCGCCATCAGCCCCGACGACTTTACCACCACTCAGTTTATTTCTGCCAGCAATACTCTCATCGACGCACTCAGCGGCAACGACTGGCAAACCTACGCTGATTGGGGCGGATCTAGCGGAGAATTTGTCACCGGACTCCAGCCCGACATAACCTACACCATTAAAGTAAAGGCTATTCAAGGCGACTTTACCGAATCCGCATACAGCCCCACTGCCTCAGCTGCTACCGTCATCTCCACTCTTACCTTTACGGTCAGTGGCGGTATTGATCTCGGCACCCTTAGCCAAAACAACAACTTTACCGCTACTGCTAACGGCACCCTCACCACCTCAACCAATGCCTTTAATGGCTACAGCATCTACGCTTTTATCTCTGGGCCCATGACTATGCAGGGCGGCACTGCCACAATTGCTAACTTTGACGGCACCTACCTATCACCCAAGTCCTGGACCAGCGGGACTGGCTTTGGCTATACCACCAACGACACTACTATCAATAATGTCGCAAAATGGAACGCCAACCCTTGTCCTGGCGACAGCGGCAACCCGCTCTGCTACGCCGCCTTTAGTCAAACCGGCCCTGGTGACATTGTGGCTGACCACGAAGCTTCCCAGGTCAGCGGCCCCATTGAAGACGAAGAATTTACCGTCTCCTACAAACTCTCCACCACCGCCAATCAAACCGCCGGCACCTACGCCACTACGGTCATTTACACAGTAGCACCCATCTTTTGAGCGCTGCTCAAAAGATGGTAAAACGTAAGATCCAAGAGTCCAAATACCAAGCAAAGAGGCAAGATGCAGAAAAGTAATTGATTCTTGATCCTTATACTTTTGTTTGGCATTTGG
>CAZHWT010000031.1:15692-16092 GCA_964536215.1 uncultured Candidatus Saccharibacteria bacterium | reverse complement strand
GATTAACGATTAACGATTAACGATTAACGATTAACGATTAACGATTAACGATTAAGGGAATTTTAGCACTGGCGGTATTGTTTATCTTTTGCGTCTTGTACCTTTGTTTGGCATTTGGACTCTTGTTCCTTGGCATTTAACTTACCTACTTGCCTACTCGTAACTTCGTTTGTTCGATGCTTCGTTATTCGTTCCTGTAATTCGTACCTCTCCCTCCTTTCGCGTCATTCTCGACCCGATCGAGAATCCCTCTGCCACATGTACATAAACGTGTACGTACACGTGTACGTACATTAGTTTGTTTCCGCCAGAGGCGGACAGGCTATGCCTCATAATTCGAAAACGATTTACCCCGATTAAATCGGGGTTTACGATTAACGATTTACGATTTGCAGTGAGC
>CAZHWT010000031.1:0-15592 GCA_964536215.1 uncultured Candidatus Saccharibacteria bacterium | reverse complement strand
GAGTAGCGAGTAGCGAGTAGCGAGTAGCGAGTAGCGAGTAGCGAGTAGCGAGTAGCGAGTAGGGGAATTTTAGCACTAGTGGTGGCATTTATTTCTTGCGTTTTGAACCTTTGTTTGACACTTGGACTCTTGCCCCTTGGCATTTGCGTACCCTGCTCGCCTACTCGACGACTAGCATCTTCGCTTACTCAAAGCTCGTTACTCATCCCAGTCTCTACTAATCATATCAGTCACCTCGGTATAGCTAAACATCTTTGGTCGGCTCGGCCAGATATAGGTTTTGTCTCCGACATTAGGATAATCCAAGCCAAAGTATTTACTAAAAATGAGCCGGAACGAATTAACCGGAGTAATTCGGCGATACAACCCTTCAGTATCACCATCGGGCAGGTAATAGGCATTCAAAATCCTGGACCGCTCCAAAATTGAATCGTCGCTAGCATTCTTAAACTCCGCACTATCTCGCATCCGATACTTAATCGTATACGGCCCCTCATCTCCTTGCACAATAATAATGGGTTTTTGCTCGGACACAGCCAAAATCTTATCAACCATTTGACTCATCTGCTTATTGGCGCATTCCAGTTGAGCAATGTAGTTCTCCATCTCTGGTCGACTATCTGCCACCCCATCCGGCAGCTGCACACACTGGTCATCAACTACATACGGCGTATGCGGCATAAGCATGTGCACAAACACAAACTTGGGTCCTGGCAAACTTGCCACTGTGGGGAACATCTTCTCCTGGAAGTACAGATTATCTAAATGGTCATCCTTGTTATCTACCGCAAATGGGCCTGGCCAGATTGTCCTAACTACTGGCGTCGCCGCCATCTGCATTAGCAGCATATTGGAAAAATTATCCATGCCATTTAACAACTGACTGTAGGCATAGTTACCATCAGCTGCCTTGCTAGCGTGCGTCGGCGGAAACCACGACCCCATCTGATACACTTTATAGCCCAACTGATGAAAAATAGCGTCAACCTTGGTATCTTGTAGTCTAGGATAAATACTGGTAGCCAAGTCAGGATACGGGAAAGCATCTTCTGCCACTGATTCGTGATAATTCATATCCAAACTCGAAGTGAGAGACAATGCTGTAAACGGATAGTTGGCCGCGCTTTGATCGGCCACATAAAACCCGCGCTCTTTCAAGCTGTCCAAGAAAGGCCCGTTATCGTAGTCATAATCATCCGACAAGGTTTTCTCGCCAGCGTAGCGGTCAAAAACTAAATAATATACATCTGGGTCATACCCCAACGAAGAATGAGCATCGGCCGCCGAGGCTACGTTAGTATGAGCAACGGGCTGCGTCCCAGCTGCCACCCGCGACACCTCTACCCAGACTGCCTGGACCATCACTAACACCAATACCAAACCACAGGCTCCATTCAAAACTGGTGCCGTCGACGCAAACGTCCGCCTGGTCCGCCATAGCCAAACTAGCGCTACCAGCAACACCAAGCCTAATAATGGCAAGACTATCCGGTTACCAGACAGTGTAATTGGACCAATCGCAAAATATTCATCCGGGAACAAGCCGACTAAATAGCTAAAGCTAAAATTAAGCAACACTACAACGCTTGTCGCTACCGCCGACTTATACCAGCTACCATAAACCAACCGAAATAACGCCAACAACACACACATGACTAGCGTTAATCCAGCCAGAGGAAACCATAACACCTTTGACTCTAATTCAGCTATATTTTGGCTATACAAAGAAATAACCGGCAACCAAACCAGAAAGAACGGAAACAACGGCTGCTGTCGCAGCGACCGCCAACTAATTCGAGCCAAGCGAAACGACACCAGGTCGCGCCACACAGCTTTTAGCCAGCCTAAAATTGAAGACAATCTATTTGTATAATTACTCATGAATCACGCTCTACCATACACCATTTGTTCCCACTGGTCAAAGCAAGCATAGACGCACCCTTACCCCTCACCATGGCGCAGACACTGCCTCGCTACCTGCCAACGGTAGCACCTCAACGTAAGAGCCAGCTAAGACATGCAACCAGCCAGCTAACACTTCAAGTCTGAGCAAACCGTTGCAGTACTCCGATTCCCCGCCCGACAATGTGCCTAGCTCGACCATGCATCCCCTCTTCTACCGATCGCAACATCAAGATGTCAGTACTATCCAAAACTCGCAATGGCAACAACACGGCCATATAGACAGTCATTCCCAACGGCACGCCAAGCACTACAAAGAGGATGTCATGCACTCCCGCCAGATAAACTCCCCACAATACACCGCCCATTGCTAATGCCGCCACCAGGCATTTTGCCAACGACTCAAACGGCGCCCGCAAAGCAAACGTATGCAGCACAAACCATACCAAAACACTCACTCCTACTACCTGAGTAATCGTATTGGCCCAAGCCGCTCCAACTGCCCAATAATGCGGAATCAACCACAAATCTAACCCAATATTACCCAGTGCCAAAGGAATCCCAGTCTTAACATTAAACCAATGTTTACCCTGAGAATACACTAAAGCTGCTGCCGACCCAGCAATGGCCGACACGCTCACGCTAATGGCCAATATCCATACCAACTCTGCTACTGGCAAAAACGCCTCACCATACAACATGCTCACCACACTTGGCGCCATCACCGCTAGGCCAACGGCAGCCGGCAAGACAAATAAACCTGCCAACTTGGTCGTCCGATAAAAGCCGGTGTGGATAGCATCCTTATCCTCAATGTGAAGTCGAGTAAACACTGGGACCAACACCGAGTTAAATGCCGACACCACCAAATAAATCGAGGCATTTACCAGGCCAAATGCCAAGTTGTAAAAACCAATCTCGCGTTGCGGCGCAAATCGACCTAAAAAATAAATTTCTGACCGCTGCCACACCACCATATCAATAAAACTAATTGCATAGATTCCTGCCGCAAACACCAGCAATGGCCGCCATACCGAGGCCTCTATTTGTCCCCTCAGCCACAAAAAGTCTCGCAAATAATATCCATACAACCCCAACGCGGCCAGCTGAGCTATTAACACGATACTCAGAAAAGTGGTTATCCTGGGATTAAACTGCAACAAAATTGCAATTAAACCCAACGCCACTGCAACATTAACCGCACTTACCACCCCAACCTGACGAAAACGCTGCAAACCTTGCAAGGTGACAATAAACGTAGCGTTCAGCGTCACTGGTAGGGCAATTACCAAGGCTAAAAGGAGATGAGTCGAGCTAACGGGCTTACCTATTAGCCACTGATTGTGTTGTAAAAGCAGCCATAAACCAATAATTAACCCACCCACCAAGATAGTCTGCACCCCGACGTATCGCCGCACCAGAGCCGCTGCCCGTCCCGGCTTGGCCTGCGTCACCCACTCTGACACGTGCTTGGTAATGGTCTGACCAGACCCCAGCGCTGCCACCAAAGACACCACCGTATACATCCAGACTAAATACGTATAATCGCCATAATCGTGCTCTCCCAGAACTCGAGCAATAATAGCCGAAATAACAAACCCGTATATAAATAAACTAAGACTGCTAATCAAGCTCCAAGAGAAGTTGCCCAGCACACTTTTGGTTCGACTCATATCTAAAAATCCTTGACTGATTGTAACACTCTATGCATTCTCAACCCACCTGCTCCACACCAAGATTACCGCAACAACTGGCCTCGACGCCATACCTCTACATACTGTCGCAACCCCCGTAACACTCCCAACGTGATAATCCACATTTGCCGCCACTGTAATCCTTGTTGCCTAAATCGTTTATCCCAGGCAAACACCTTGTAAAGGCCTAACACATACCGCACCAGCAGAGCATGATTAAAAAATTTCATAAAAAAATAGCAGTCATTTTTAAAAAACTCGGCCTTTTGATCGCTCGGCCCTGACCCCGTTGTCACCTGATCACGGCAACCACCACTCGGCGCCTCCAAATGAACCACTGCGGCCAGCGGATTGAGCAAGATAGGCCACCCTCGACGACGCAATCGCATCGCCACATCGCTCTCCTCCCGAGCTGCATTGCCCGTATAGTGTTCGTCGAACAAGCCAACTTCTTCAAACAGACTACGAACAAAGGCCATATTGCAGCCTCGAAACGTATCTACTTCTCGCTCTACCCGACTATTAAGATACGCCCCCTCTACCCGAGCTAAGCGGGTAAATTTGACCGGCAAATCACCTACCTCAGGAAAGTTTTGCTGTATAACCCGCCCCGCCGCCGCCTTTATGCCGCGCTCTTGCAGAAAATCACAGTGCTGTCGAACAAAGTCCAACTCCACCTTTACGTCATCGTCCACAAAAATAATATAGGTGCCCCGCGCCTTTCCTATGCCAACATTTCGCGCATGAGGCAAAGACTTTTTCGCTTCAGCTACATACACCAGCCTTTTATTTTGTCGAATCTTAGCCAATCGCTTCTCAACGTCATCAACATATGGCGGAGATTGATCCACTACAATAACCTCGTACTCTTCCATATCCTGATCAAGTAACATTTCCAGCGTATCCAGTAAGGCATAGCCTCGATTCAACGTTGGCACAATGACACTCGCACGCATTACCTTACTGCCTCCACCAAATCCACCATTCTTTGTCCGATTGCTGTCCAGCTATAATCAGCCATCACTCGACGGCGATTAGCCCCGCCTAATTGAACTAATTTGGGACTTTTTAGCATCTTGGCAATAGCATCAGCCATCTGCTGTGGCGTATCGGCCAGCACCAATCCGTCGCTAGCCGTAATCCCTTCTGCTCCCACCGTGGTCGAAATCACCACTCGCCCCATCGACATAGCTTCAAGAATTTTTAATCGCGTCCCACCCCCGGCCAACAACGGCACTATAGACAATCGACTTTGCTCAATATACGTACGGACATCGTCAACCCGGCCAGTTACGGTTATGTAGTCATTAGCCAATGCTTGAACTTTATCTGACGGATCCTTACCAATAATGAGCCAGCGTATCTTTGGCACAACCTGTTGCAGGAGCGGCCAAACGTGCCGAGCAAACCACAGGGCCCCCTCATCATTTGGCAAATACGACATTGAACCACAAAAAGCCACGACCGGGGCCTGGGGCAAGGCTTTGTTGGTCTTAAAAAAATCTACATCCACTCCGTTTGGCACCACAGACACTGTAGCGTTCGGGCATTGTTTCTGCCACCATGTCGCCTCCATCTCCGAAACGGCCGCAATACCAGACACCCACGCCTCTGCCTGACTCTCCATCCGACGTAAATTTGCCGCCATCCATCGCTTAACCCATCGCATAATCACCGAACTACTGGCCGTATCCGCCATCCGTCGTTGCAACTGCCATTCAATATTATGCGCATCCAATACCACCGGCACCTTAAACCGTTGTTTAAGCATTGCCGCCAATGGCAAAATATACGACGATTGGATCACCACCACCTCTGGGTGGAATTGCTCCATTACTCGCTGTAACGCATGCTGCTGCTCTGCCCCCAAAAAGAATCTAGTCATTGGAAACGATCTATGAACAATCGCCCACATCAAGTTGCCCAATTTGTCCAAACCACTCAAAGTCGACAAGGGTTTGGGCAATTTAATCTGCCACGCTGATTCATATGGCGCATCCTTCTCTACTGGCATCTCCTCAGCCGACAGATATGCCACCCCCACCTGGTGCTTGGCAGCCATAGCCTTTATGAGTTGATAATCCCTAATCCGACTTCCCGTATCTGCCGGGTAAATTGGTTCAACCGCAACATACAAAATCTTCATAAAAACTCACTATCCATGCCCCACGGCTTACTACTGGCCGGTGCCAGGAGCTTTCAAAACAGCATTGCGCAACCGACTTGCGGTTTGAAACACAGCCAAATAGAGTCTATTGCTCATCTCGGTATATAATCCACGATGACGATCGCGCAGTCTAGCCTCCATCTCCGGCCGTCGACGCAGGGCTGGCCCGTTTCGCCCCTTGCCATGCAACCGGTAGCTAAATAAGACCTCCGGTACATATACCCCCTGGCCACCCGACTCCAAAATACTCAACCATAAATCCCAATCTTCAAAACTGGCCGCCTGATTCAAGTCAGAGCTATATCCTCCTACGCGCTCAAAAACTGACCGGCGCATCATAGCTGATCCAATAACATAATTGCGATATAGCAATTTACGCGGACTCCAAGCCCGAGATCTAACCACCCCCTGCTCTATACCAAAAAACGCCGCATCGCAGTAGGCTAATGACACCGCTGGCGCACTCTCGGCCAACACTGCCAATAACCGCTCAACGAACGTCGGCTTTAACACGTCATCTGCATCTAGAAAAAAAAGAAACTCACCCGTAGCTCTAGCGGCACCATTATTGCGAGCCACAACCACACCACTATTCTTCTGCTGCAGCAACTCAATCCGATCTCCATACCGACGAGCTACGTCAATTGAATCATCAGTCGACCCATCATCTACCACAATAATCTGATCCACTGGCCGCGTCTGCTGCAGCACGCTATCAATAGCCTCGGCCAAAAACCGCCCGTAATTATAGGTGGTCACCACACAGCTCACTGTGGGTGTTTGCCCCCTGTTCATAACATATCATCCTCAAGCGATGGGACGTGCAAAACTGCTTCCGGCGACGACTGGCGAAGCTTATCCCACCACTCCACATTGTTCTGATACCAACTAATTGTTTGTGCCAACCCTTGATGAAAATCTTTCTTATGTGTCCAACCCAACCGCTCCAATTTACTCGTATCCACCGCCACCCCACTCAGAGCTGACTTATCAGTCACTTGAACCAATTGTTTTGGCTGATCTAAGAAGTTGACGATCAATTCGGCCACTTCAATCTGACTCCGAGTATGGCCCGTACCTACGTTAAAGACTTCACCGGACACCTCATTCTTACGGCTATGCAACAGCGCATCCAACGCCAAACACACATCGGCCACATGAATCCAGTCGTGAGTAGATTGTCCATGATTGTCCAAGGAAATAACTTCACCACGGATAGCCGAAACTATCCAAGCGGCCATGGCGTGATCAGGATATTGGTATGACCCAAACACGTTACTTAACCGCGCCATTATGACTGGCAACTGGTGAGAGGCAAAATAGGCATAGGCCAGCCGCTCAGCCCCAATCCGACTGGCAACGTGAGCAGCTAATGGTTTTAATTCATCTGCTTCCGTGGCTGGTCGCAACAGACCATCGTGCCCCCGGCCCACCCCATAGGCATGAGCCGTTGACACATGAATAAACCGATCCACGTTATACACCGAGGCTGCTTCACACAGCACATAGGTTCCGTATAAATCACTGCGGATAAAGCGTGATGGATCCGACTCTTCAGGATTTGGATGTGGTTCTGAAGCTAAATGGATAACAGCATCAATCCCCTGACTCATAATGGCATCTACTTCCACCTCATTGCAAATATCACCCTGCACAAAATGATACATCGGCAAATGCTGCACATCAGCCAAACTTTCCAGATTGCCCGAATAGCTTAACCGATCCAAATTAATAATGTCATAGCCGGGATATTTACCTAACAAATAGTGAATAACATTTGCCCCAATAAACCCCGCCCCACCAGTCACTAAAATACGCATAAGGGTATTGTACCATCACTTACCAATAGGCCGGGCCTATTGGGGTAAGCATTAAATGACAAGAGTCGAAATGCCAAACAAAATAACAAAGAATCAATTACCTTAGTTACTACTTTTATCTTAAACCTTTGCCTGACATTTGGACTCTTGAGACTTGTGCCTTTGGCCTCAGCTTCAGCTGAAGCCCTTTGGGTTCTGCTCCTGCCACCGCCAAGCATCGGCACACATTTCAGACAAACTCCTCGCCGCCTTCCAGTTCAACTCTGTCTGGGCCAATGTCGGATCAGCATAACATTGCGGCACATCACCGGGTCGGCGTGGCCCAAATTCGCGCGGAATCTGTACCCCAGTTGCTTCCTCGAACGCCGATACTACTTCCAAAACACTGCTCCCTTTGCCCGTCCCCAGGTTAAACGCTTTGACCCCGCTATGCTCCTGGACATACTCCAAAGCTTTAACATGACCGTCAGCCAGATCCATGACATGCAAATAGTCACGCACACACGTACCATCTGGCGTATCGTAATCATTGCCAAAAATCTTAAGCACTGGCAACGTCCCCACTGCCACCTGGGTGACGAAAGGTAGTAAATTATTTGGCACTCCTTGTGGGTCTTCACCAATTTGACCAGACGGATGTGCCCCAACCGGATTAAAATAACGCAGAATCGCCACTCGCCATTTGCCATCAGCCGCCCCAGCATCGCGCAATATATCTTCAATCATCAACTTGGTCCGCCCATATGGGCTCGCCACGCGCAACGGAGCATCTTCTTTTATGGGCACATCGTCCGGATCACCGTACACAGTAGCCGACGAACTAAAAATGAGCTTGAAAATTTTGTGCTTGGCCATAGCTTCAAGCAGGTTTAACGTGCCAACGACATTATTATTGTAATAAAGTAGCGGACTCTTTACCGATTCACCAACGGCTTTAAGGCCAGCAAAATGAATAACGGCATCAATCTGGGTCGAATCTAGCACATTATTAAGCGCTACGCCGTCCAGCAAATCTACTTGGTGAAAAACTAACGATTGACCAGTAATCGAAGCCACCCGTCGCAAGCTTTCCTGCTTGCTGTTGCTTAAGTTATCCACCACCGTTACTTTGTGACCTTGGGCCAACAAGCTTATACAAGTATGGGAGCCGATATACCCAGCTCCGCCAGTTACTAAAATTCTCATACCCTCAATTGTACTATATTTTCTCTGAACCCGCTCGGCCAAGCCCAGACCAGGAGCCAGACAAGCACTCTAGCATATCAATCTTTCGAGCCTACCATTCACAGCCCAACCCAATTATATCCGGATTTAAATAGAGATTTATTGAATCTCCCCGCTCGCCGAAGCTTGGGCAGAAGGGGTCACTTGAGCTGATTGGCTGGCCTGCCGCTCATCTTGACTGCCCAATAATGCTCCGCCCTCATTAACCGCCAGAGCCAATGTCTGAGCTGGACGAATCTTAAGCAAGGCTCCAATCTCTTTGGCCTTAGATTGAGGCGCATGCTTCTGACTGAACTGGTCAATAGCCTGCTGTACGCCTAGCTGCGCCTTAAGTTGATCAAGCAACTGCGTCACATCCTTCTTCTGACTCTGCAGATCAGCCAGTAACTGCGCCACCTCTTCTTGTGTCTGTTGATATTCCTTAAATGATTCAGTTGCAGCCGACCAGTTTTCTTGCCCGAGCGCCTGATAACCTTCAGCCAATCTCGCTCGACTAAACTTTAACAGCAGAGCCGATCGGTCCTGTGGATCAGACGCAAACACCAACTGAATCTCTTCATATACGTGCTTAAACCAATACAGAAACGACCCCGGCAATACATACACGGTGGGTAGTGTTAACAACGCTTCAGCTGAAGCTTGAGGTGGGGTATAGGCAACAGCCACGTTCTGCTGCAACGCTTCTACGGCTGGATCTTCTGCCAAGCTGATTACTGGCATCCAAACCCACACCATAATTAACAAACTCATTGTCATAGCCAGTACTTTTACCATATAGACAGTGTACCATGATGAGGATAAAGTGAGATTAAATTCTACGCGACGCATAGCGTGCTCAAAGCCTTAAATGCGCTATTCGCTCACTGGCAAACTCGCCGCCTGCTCGCCTCGTCCAGCTCCACCCCTAACTGATAAGTGAGCATAAGCCAGTGCACCAATTAACGTCACGGGGAGAACCTGAGTAACGTGTAAAAGCAGAGCATAAGCCGCGGCTTGATGGAGCGACACTCCAGACAACCCTAAGGCCACTATTACCACTCCTTCAAACGTACCAATCGAAGCCGGGCCAGATGGAATAGTGGCCGCCAAATTAGTAATAGCCAATACAAACAACCATTGCCAAATGGTCTGATCTACCGCCACCGCCTGACCAACAAAGTAATACACCAATCCTTCACAAATCCAAATAAATATCGTCAATCCAATGCCTTGACCAGCTACATGGCGCTGGCGTAAGGCTAATAACCCTTGCTGAAATCCTTTTATTTGCTTAGTACCAAACCGTACCAACCGTTCAAATATTTGAGGCGAGACCGCCTGGATTACCGACAATAATTGCCGATGGTGATCGTCCTTACCAAACACTAACCACAATAACCCAGCCAAGGCCAAGCCAAACACCGTCAATCCCGCCAATAATACTCGATCAACCCAATCTGGAAACGGTAACAGTAGTACAGCTATGCATAGCAACAGTAATAATAGGACACCATCCACCACTCGCCCTAAAACTGTAACCGCCAAAGACGAGCTGACCGCAATCCCTTCCTGACGTCGCACCACATATGATAGCAACACTTCACCTGCCCTGGCCGGCAAGACATTATTACCCATGTAATTTATAGCGATATACCGGTACGCTCGCCATAAGGAAAACTCTCGGATAGGTACGAGCAACAAACGAAACCGCTGAGCCCGCACCGCAAAGCTGACCAATGAGGCCACAGTGGCCGGCACTAGCCACCAGTAATCTGCCTCGGCCAAGGCTGTCATTACTTGATCGATGTGCAATGATCGCACCAACAGCGCCACCACCGCCAAGCTAATAAACACCCCTACCCACTGAAACAATTGTGATTTAGTCATTTTTTAGCCACCTGCCGCTTGTTAGTGTCGGATAATTTCTCAGTAATATTTTCTAAATCCTTGGCCGCACTAGCCAAGTGTTCAACCACATCGTCCGGAGTAGCCTCACCACTCCCCGGCAGAATGCGACGTGGATCTCGCAGTAGGCCAGCCGCCGTTTTAATAACAGTCAATGGCGTCCTTAGCTCGTGAGACACATCTTGAATAAAGCTCAATTTACGCAACTCAAACGCTGTAGCCCGATTAAGCATCTCGTGTAATAACTCATAGGTAAAGATAGTACTTAGGCCCAACACCATCAGCACAATTGCGCCAGCAATAAAACGCTCGGATTCGCCCAAGCCAAACGAATCCTGAATAAAAAACAAGTACACCGAATACCCAGCCACAATGCTAGCATTAATCAAAACATGTCTAAACCTGATTAGGGCAATACTGCTCATTAAATTTAAGTAAAACAAAAAGTATAGATACAACCCAAAATGACCACTCAACTGGATAAGCAAGCCAACAGTTAACGGATTAATGATATCCGTAAAATAGTGCAAAGCCTCCATGGAGACGAATCGCTTAGCCCAAATATAGCGAATCAAAAACAGCACCGTCGCTATCGCCAAAACGAGAGCAAACTGCCATCGTTGCTCCGCGCTCAACGGCATAACTGGGAGAGCTAACAGACAAAACCCAATCACTGTGGCTGTGGCAACCGCAAACAACTCGTCCAGCTTGGCATAATATTCATGCTGATCATCAAACTGAGATTTCATACAAGCAAACGTATTATACCGGAAACACCACGGGTACGTCTGCAGGTGAGATGCAAGAACTATTCACCCAACCTCAGTCGTACATTTACGAGGCCATAGTCCCATAAACGATTAAAATAATACTGGTCCCAATACAATATTTAAGCCATGCAACCTACTGCCAAACCCAGTTACAGAACTTGCCCATCAGCATCCCAACCACTTTGCTCAGCTGGCAACAGCAGCCATGGCTGCACCGCTATATCCGAAACGCTACCAAGACCGGGAAAATAAAGCCTAATTGGATCATAAGTACTCGAATTCTGTCGGTGCGAAACTTCCCCCAAAACGGCCCGTCCAGTCATAGCTGATATATGGGAAAATTGATGCGCTTCTAGCTGTCGCAACTCGTCGATCCTAAAATCCCAGGCCGTGCGATGTGGAGCAGCGCCAGGGTGAGCGAACAGTTGCATGACCAAGGCGATATCAAACACCACCAAACTAAGCGTTATGACCCACATTTGTTTAATCGACAGGAGACTATGCATACTTCGGATTGTAGCATGCTATAAGCTGCCCTCTCAACAGGCGAGCGATCCACCTACCAGTCTAAAGCAAGCATATCCTGATAAGTATTATTTTCGAACAGTAATATGCGGTTCAGAAGCATACACTGGCACCACAACGTCATCCACCGCGTTCCCATTCACGGGAATGCCCAAGGCTAAGCCAAGACCATTAGCCACCGCTACCCCCACTCGCGTGCCTGTAAACGATCCAGGACCCGCATTAACGGTAATACTGGTAAGAGCCGTAATTGTAAGGTCGCGTGATTGCAATAGTCGATCAATCTCACTCAGCAATTGCTGATCTGGCCTGCCCGCCACATCAACCCGCCGAACAATATCATCAAGCCTAAGCGTAATCACGCTGCGATCAGTTGTATCAATAGAGAGGTTCATGAGGTAGGTTCAGGTTAATTCATTGGTCCGTTTATTCGTTTACCACTATTTAATCGGGGTTTACGATTAGCGATTAGCGATTAGCGATTAGCGATTAAGTGTATTTTAACACCGGTGGTGTTTTATTTTTTAAGTCTTGAACCTTTGTTTGGCATTTGGACTCTTCTTCCTTACCACTTAACTAGCCTACTTGCCTACACCCGACTTGCCAACTTGCCGACTTGTCTACTTGTCAACTCGTCGAATATGTTATTAGTTATTAGTTATGTGGCTATCAGCTTGTTCCGCAAGAGGCGTACAGGCTATGCGTCGTAATTCGGCTACTACCTATCCGTATCACTGGCCTTCTCAATTAGAGTACTGATTTTTTCTACCACATCCTCAATCGTTTTACCAGTCGAATCTATAACTACGGCCCCGTCCGGCTTAGTCAAAGGCGACAATGTTCGCTCGGTATCAGCAAAATCTCGAGCCACCAAATCAGAGTATACCTCCTCAAAAGTTATCTCTTTGCCCTGACTAACAAACTCGGCATGGCGTCGCTGGGCCCGCTCCTCGGCGCTGGCCGTCAAAAATACCTTTACCTGGGCTTGAGGAAACACTACCGTCCCAGTATCCCGCCCCTCAATAATCACACCCTTGGGCGCTGCGGCCGCTATCTTATGCTGCAAATCCAACACCACCTCCCTCACCTCCGCCATCTGGCTCACCAACGGCACTACCCGACTCAAGGCCTCAGTTCTAATAACCTTACTCACATCAGTCTCATCCACCATCACCCCCATCTTTAGCACACTCTCCACATCTTGAGACAATAGCCGAATCTTATGCCGCTTGGCCAAGAGCGCTATCTTCTGCCCATTATCTGGCTCTATAGCAATCTTTTCCCTCAGAGCCAACCAGGTAATCGCCCGAAACAATGCTCCGCTATCAATATCCATCAGCCCAAACCGCTTAGACAATAAATAGGAAATCGTCCCCTTTCCCGCCGCCGACGGGCCATCAATGGTAACAATAAGCGGCGATGTGGCCGTAGAATCTTTTACCGTTTTATCAGACATAAAACTCCTCGCTGTGGTCAATGGTTATTGGTTATTAGTTACTTGGTTACTTGGTTACTTGGTTAGTTCGTTATTCGTTATTCGTTATTCGTTATTCGCATAACTACTCACTACTCACCACTCACAAAACCTCTAGGGGTCATAGGGGTCCTGGGGAAATGGTGTATTGGGCGTATTGGAATCCCCGTCATTCGTATAACTACAAACTCCTGCCCGCCCCGTCAGGGTCAGGATAAACTAAAAACTCGTTCGCATCATCCTTTCGCTGCCTTAATAAACGCCTTAAATAGCGGATGTGCCTGGGTCGGCCGGGATAAAAACTCTGGATGGAACTGACTAGCCACAAAAAATGGATGATCCTTTAACTCAATCATCTCCACCAATCCACCATCCGGCGACGTGCCCGAAATTACTAACCCAGCCTTCTCCAACCTCTGCCGATACGCATTATTAAACTCATATCGATGGCGGTGTCGCTCTGAAACTTTTTTCTTACCATAGGCCTGGTAGGCCACCGTTCCAGGCTTCAGCACACATTCCCACGCTCCCAACCGCATGGTCGCGCCATAATCGCGATTAAGCAATTTTTTCTGCTGCTCTGGCATAATATGTACCACCGGATGCTTGGCCTTTTCATCCACTTCAGTCGTATGTGCTCCCGTCAACCCAGCCACATTCCGAGCAAACTCAATCGTGGCCATCTGCAAGCCGTAGCACAGACCCAAATACGGTTTTTTAGCCTCTCTAGCAAACTGTACCGCTTGGATCAGGCCTTCAATCCCTCGACTACCAAATCCACCTGGCACCACAATGCCATCCATCTCGGCTAATCGCTCAGCCCCCTGCTGCTCAATCTTTTCCGAATCAATCCAATACAGCTCCGGCTTTAACCCCTGGCTCCATGCCGCGTGCTTAAGCGCTTCAATCACCGACACATACACATCTTCCAGCACAAAATCCCCGGTGGCAAAGTATTTGCCCACCAACCCAATCTTAACTGGCTTAGTCGCCGAAGCAATAGTCTGATTAAGCCCTTCCCAGGCTCCCAAGCTCGTCTGGCTGGCCTCCAAACCCATCTTTTGCAACAACAACTCAGCCATTCGCTGCTTATGCAACACCGCTGGCACCTGGTAGATTGTCTCCACATCCGGATTAGAAATAACGTCTTCCGCTGCCACATTAGTAAACAAAGCAATCTTTTCCCGCCTCGTCCTATCAATCGTTTGACTCGACCGCCCCACCACCATATCCGGCTGAATCCCCATAGAGTTTAGGGCTCGCACCGACTGCTGAATTGGCTTGGACTTCATTTCTCCCAATGATCCAGGAATCGGCAAATACCCTAAATGCACCTGAAACACGTCAGCCGGGTTTTTCAGCTTCATAATCCGCGACGCCTCTAAAAACAACACATTTTCATAATCCCCGACCGTCCCACCTAACTCCACCAACACAATATCGGCCTTTAAAGCCCGGCCAGCCGCCTTAACTCGAGCTTGAATTTCATTAGTAATGTGCGGAATCGGCTGCACCGTAATACCCTCATACTCAAACGCCCGCTCTTTCCTTAACACTGAATCATACAACATCCCATTAGTCAGATAATTATCCCGGGTCAAATCAACATCCAAAAACCGTTCATAATTACCCAAATCCTGGTCTGTCTCCAAGCCATCCTTAGTCACAAACACTTCGCCATGCTCCTGCGGTCGCAAGGTCCCCGCGTCCATGTTAAAGTACATATCAATTTTCATTGGTGAAACGCTATATCCCGCCGCTTTCAACAACGCCCCCAACGACGCCGTCGTAATCCCTTTACCAATTCCCGAAATAACCCCTCCGGACACAAAAATATATTTTGTCGGCATAAAAACTCCTTACGCTAGCATAAAAACAAAAACACCACTACCACACACGGGCTTGGCAGTTCGATTGAGGTTATGCTTGACTGTTTAGTTGTATATAAGAGGGGAAATAAACCTGTGCCCTTCTAACCATAACGCGAAGACCTAGAATATGTCAATGGGCAGACACGCCTACTCGTTTGTTCGTTTACCCCGATTTAATCGGGGCATACAGTTTACGGTTTACGGTCAACGATTAGCGATTAGCGATTAGCGATTAGCGATTAGCGATTAGCGATTAGCGAT
>CAZHWT010000030.1:0-16835 GCA_964536215.1 uncultured Candidatus Saccharibacteria bacterium | reverse complement strand
AGCAGCTGACTAGTCGTAATCGGCTGAGGTACGTACCTCCCAAACCCACTTCGCCTTCCTCACCTCTTCGTACAACTTGACAGCAATTTTTCATAGGAGTAAAACATTCTAGTGCTCAAATTGGTAGCATACGCAAAAGAAAGTGGAGAGACAAATGCCGGATTCTCGATTTCCAGAACCGACTGCGGAGCAGATTGAAGCTGCGGCCAGACTTGTGCCACTATCAGTAGAAGGAGAGCCCATTCAAAGCAAGTACGCCTCTATCATGGTTGGCTGCGGCGATGGTCGAATTAATCGACGCAAAGTTGGCGCCATCTGCGGAGATGATATTGAAGCATTGTTTCATCCGCAGACCCTTCGAGAGCTTGACCGGATTTGTCTCATGCCGGACGGGGAAACTATCAACTTGAAAGCCCGTAACATTTTCCGGTTCAACTGGCTCAAGATCTACACTCCTGGACCGGCTGGCGGCAGGTATTCGTCCGATACGCTGGGCTTTCTGGTAACGGCACATAACGCAGACATACGTGTCCTCAATATCATCATGACCCAACATGATGGATGTGCTGCCGAAGCAGCCGGTACTCGTTTGTCATGGGAAGAGGCAATTCGGCTTACGTTAGCCGACCTTCATAGCATGGAGCTTCCCTACAGCGTCAAGCTATACTTTGGCGATGTCACTACTAACGGTTCTCAAATGACGCCGTTACGGCTGGCCTGCACCTACGATCCAGCAGAGTATTCAGAAATGCTGGCCAAGATGCAGCCGCATGATGTGCTTCTGCCAACAGAAGACTGCAGCGCGGCATTTCCCTCCGACGTTTCACTCCTACATCCAACCAGGAGTCCGGCCGAAAGATGTCGACAACGCATGTTGGCTAGCAAGCGCTAGCCTCAAAACCTCACACAAGGGCGTGTGAGGTTTTTTCATGCAATGAATCACATAATTTATTTAAGTGCATTCCCAGAGGTAGTAAATAAGGAAATGAGGCCAAAGGCCAATAATAGTAGGACGATAAAGGCTCCCAACAGCAAGCCTTTGCCTAAGCTAGACCGTGTTTTACCAAAAATGATGGCCCCAAAGATCATTAGGGCGAACGATAGCAACAGCGCAATGCGCATAAAGCCTAGTGCAATATCAGTAATGCTAGCTCCAGATAAACCTTTTATAGCCAGTAAAGCCAGCACACCAATAACTGCTAGTGGCACCAAGCATCCGCCCCAGAAAAACTTGGGCTGCTGCTTTTGAGCGTAAAATGGCTGGTTGTGGTGGCGAGTCAACTCGCCTTCAAGTCTTTCAGTCATAAAATAGGTCTATTCAGTATTACGTAAAACCTAGCAACTGGCAAGAGCCACGCAACCAAAAAATACCAAAATATAAATTTGAATATCGAAACAATAGCAAAATACAAAAATAGAAAACTACATTTTGATTCGAATTTCTGATTTGTTTCGTCTTTCTTTTTTCAATTTTCGAATTTGGGCCCCTAGACCAGCATCGCTTGCTTTGGCGATAGTCCTAGATGTTTATAGCCATTGGCGGTCAGGACTCGCCCTCTGGGCGTTCGCGCTATTAAGCCTTGCTGCAGCAAGAATGGTTCAATGACTTCCTCCAGCGTACCACTATCTTCTGCCAGGGCGGCGGCCATTGTCTCTAGCCCAACCGGCCCACCCTCAAACCCGTTGGCTAAAAGAAGCAAGTAGCGTCGATCGTTAGAATCCAATCCCAAAGAGTCAACCTCAAACATGGTCAGAACCTGCTCCACCAATGCCTCGTTGACCAAAGGGTGCTTATCCACTTCCGCCACATCTCGCACTCGCTTAAGTAGGCGATTAGCAATGCGCGGCGTGCCGCGAGATCGTTGACCCAGCAACTCAGCCGCCGCCTCGTCTATAGTCAAGTTTAAAACCCCTGCTGATCGCTGCACAATTTGTCGCAATTCCCCTGACTGATAAAACTCAAGTCTATGAATCAGTCCAAACCGGTCCCGCAACGGCCCAGATAACATGCCAATGCGCGTAGTTGCTCCAATAATAGTAAAATGCGGCAAATCCAACCGGACACTCTTGGCCCCGACCCCCTTGCCTAACACAATATCTAAGGCAAAGTCCTCCATGGCTGGATACAACAGCTCCTCCACCTGACGATTTAAGCGGTGAATCTCATCGACAAACAAAATATCACCTGGCTCCAGAGAGGTTAAAATTGAGGCCACATCTCCGGCTCGACTCAGTGCCGGACCAGCTGTCACTTTAACTCTCGAGCCCATTTCATTACCGATAATATGAGCCAGCGTCGTCTTACCTAGCCCAGGTGGACCATACAGCAAGACGTGATCAAGTGACTGATCTCGACCCCGAGCCGCCGTGGCCGCCAAGCCAATATGCTCCTTAACCTTTTCTTGGCCAATGTAATCCACTAGCCGTTGTGGTCGAAGTGTCACTTCGACCACTTCTTCTTCCGGAGAACTTATTTTACTAGACAGAATTCCTGATTGTTCCATAATGTAGTAGGCAAGAGAAGTAAGCAGTATCGGGTAGGAGAAGCACAATAATTCTTGCCTACTCCCGTCTTGCCTACTTGCCGACTCTATCTCCCTGCAAGGCCATCTTAATTTGCTCCTCTACTGGTAGCTCCGCGTCGATACCTTGACTCATCTTAACTGCCTCGGCCCCAGTATACCCCAGTGCCGTCAACGCCTGCTGCAAGTCGCCAGAACCATTGGTGCCAACCGGCTGTAGCGCAGCTGCGCTCCAAACCTTATTCTTTAATTCTAAGACAATTCGCTCGGCATTCTTTTTACCAATACCCGACACGGCGCTAAAAGCCGCCGCATTACCACTAGATACAGCCGACTGAACTTCATCCGGAGAATAGGTAGATAATATGCCTAAAGCAATCTTAGGACCAATGCCAGAAACACCTACCAGTAACTCAAACAAGTCTTTGGCTTCATCAGTGGAAAATCCATACAAGGTCAGAGCGTCTTCTCGTACCGCCAAATGAGTGAATAGCTGCAACTCAGTATCAAGCAGGGCCGATTCCGCAACTCGAGTAGGCACCATCACCTGGTAGCCAACCCCACCAACATCCAACAAAAGTGAATTAATTCGTTTATGTGCAACAGTGCCGCGTAGAGAACCAATCATAAAAATAAGAATCCTGAATTATGAATCCTGAATAAAATGTATATCCGCATGGTCCGTATTCATTCCTAATTCTGTATCGGCCTAGCTGATGCATGGCACAAGGCAATCGCCAAAGCATCGGCCGCATCGTCAGGCCTCGGTGGCTCAGGCAATTTTAATAAGGCCGCCACCATTTGCTGGACCTGAGGCTTTTTAGCCATACCATATCCACACACCGACATTTTTACCTGTAGTGGTGTATATTCTTGAATTGGCAAATGGGCCTGTTCAATGGCCAGCAAAACCACACCGCGCGCCTGACCAACCACCATGGCCGTGGTAATGTTGGTATTAAAGAACAACTTTTCAATCACCACCACGTCGGGACTAGTTACACTGAGCAATTGTCGTGTGTGGGCGTACAGTTGTTCTAACCGAACTGAATGGCTATCAGATTTAGGGGTTAAAATACATCCGTAATCTTTTGCCACCGCCTTACCTTGCACGTACTCAATCAGTCCGTATCCAGTCGTGGCGATACCCGGATCAATACCAAGAATAGTCATCTATTCAACTATATCACGCCATCTTGCCAAACACCAAACCTTACCCGAAACCCAGCTAGCCTCAAGCGTAGTCCTTACGATGTCTTAGCAGACTCTTGGTCACCTCGGACAAACATAGGCCCTTCGGGCATAAACGCTACCCAGAATCCCCATAACGCCAATCCTAGATGAATAATATTATCGACTAGCTCAAAGTTGGCCCCGCCCGCATTTGGCGTTGAAACGTTAAAATTAAGAAATCCGACTACTGCCACCACCAAAGCCAAGACTCCCAAAATACCACTCCAGGTGCGCAGCCATCGATCCGTTTTGGCAAGCTTCCACACCGACAGAGCAAATACTCCAGCCACCAAGTGTCCCAGGTTTTCCGCCTGATCCAAGTAAAATGCCGACCCGAACAAGCTATTATTGGCGGTGGGTCCCAATCCGATATAGCCCACTAAAGCTAGTAATAAAAGTATCGCTCCGCCATACATTAAAAAACGTTGTGTATTTAACATAAATAATCCTCCTCAAGACGCCAAACCCCAAATAAAATCAGGGTTGCGTCTAAAATACTACTGTTATGGTCCCATCTTAACCCGATATTCTTCTCAGAAGCAACTAGCAAGCTATTTTAGGCTGGCTGGCGATGCGCTGACCACCACTTTCTTACTAAAGGAAGGCCAACTTTAGCCATAAACAACCACAGCACCACCACGGCCACCATTGTTTCTAAAAAAAAGGTTCTGTTGGATAGAAGTTGATCTATTTTATCGGCATACTGGCGTC
The DNA here is from genome assembly GCA_964536215.1 of uncultured Candidatus Saccharibacteria bacterium. Lineage (GTDB taxonomy): Bacteria > Patescibacteriota > CAZHWT01 > CAZHWT01 > CAZHWT01 > CAZHWT01. Next base: position 12,369 of record CAZHWT010000030.1, on the reverse strand, counting down.
CTAACAGCGAGCCAGCAAAATAAAATATGGTCGTCCAAAGTATAGTTCCTACTATAGTTGCAGGCAGAAACACTTTAAATGGCACCTGCAATACTCCAGCTGCCACAGTACCAATGATACGTAAGCCTGGAAAGACTCGGGAGAAAACCAGAGCCAGCCAGCCATATTTGTGCATCCATCGCTCAATCATGTCAACGTTGTGTTGCGTAATATGAAAAAAGCGTAGTATATGAGCGTACTTGGTCAAAACAATTTTACCCAACCAGCGCGATAACCAATATAAAATGGAGGATCCGAAAATTGTTGCGGTTACTACGACCGCTAAAGTGCTCACAAAATCAACGCGACCTTCACGCGACCACACACCGAACAATAAAAGGGCTGCATCGCCGGGAAACGGTAAAAACACCCCAATCTCTTCAATAAAGATCATGCCAAACAAAGATAAGTACGGATGAACTTGAAAAAACGGGATAATATGAGACATACCTGAATCAGTATAGCATGTTGAAATCAATGCCTACTTCGGGTTATATTAGTATGGAGACCAAAGTACACGCCAACCCTTTCCTCTCTTATATAATTTCCGTCGCCTATGAATTTATTCGACCTTGACTCTACCAGCAACCATTCAGAATCACAGGCTATTTCTACTTCACGTGCCCCCTTAGCTGAACAGTTGCGACCCAAGACGCTGGACCAGTTTGTTGGGCAACAGCATCTTTTAGCAGAAGGCAAGGTGTTGCGTTCCTTACTTAGCCAAGACAAATTACCGTCAATGATTTTATGGGGACCTCCCGGCACTGGTAAAACCACCCTTGCTCGGCTATTTTCAACTTCGACAGGTAGTGCCTTTCGAGAATTTTCAGCCGTTACCAGCTCTATTAGCGACATAAAGCGAGTTGTCGAAGAAGCCAAAGCCCGCACTCAGACTAGCGGCCGTCAAACCATTGTCTTTGTCGACGAAATCCACCGCTTTAATAAAGCTCAACAAGATGCCTTTTTGCCGCACGTGGAGGCGGGCACATTTACACTGATTGGTGCGACTACTGAAAATCCTAGCTTCTCCATCATCAGCGCACTCATGTCCAGGTGCCGGCTATTCGTCCTGGAACCGCTATCAACTGATGAGTTAGATCTGATTATTGAGCGCGCGTTACAGAGTCAATCGGAATCAGATTCAGCGTCCAGCGTCCACCCCGATTCAATCAGGACCCAGCCGCAAGTTTCAAGTACCGGGGATCCGGAGGGCAGCAGAGATAAAGATACATCAACAGACTCTAATTCCAATTCACAATCTCTTACCATCACCGATCCCGCCCGCCATGCCCTGTTGCAGTACGCCGATGGCGATGCTCGCCGTCTACTTACGGCTCTGGAGTCTGTATTTGGCTTGTTTAAGCCAGAAGATACAGTTATTACGCTAGAGCTGTTGACCGAGGCGTTGCAGCACAAACACTTGCATTATGACAAATCAGGTGAAGAGCACTACAATCTCATTTCTGCATTACATAAATCTCTGCGTGATTCTGACCCACAAGGCACCCTCTATTGGCTAGGCCGCATGCTAGAAGCAGGCGAAGATCCACTCTTTCTCGTCCGACGCCTCACTAGGGCGGCCGCCGAAGATATAGGGTTAGCCGATCCGCAGGCACTAGTTATGGCCTCCGCCACCTTCGAAGCCGTCAAAAACATTGGCATGCCCGAGAGCAATGTCATTATTGCTGAGCTGGCTACCTACTTAGCCCTGGCTCCCAAATCCAATGCCATCTATATGGCCTACAACCAAGTACGCCAGGATGTCGAAACTACCGCCAATCATCCCGTTCCACTCCACCTGCGCAACGCTCCAACCAACATCATGAAAAAATTAGACTATGGCAAAGGGTATCAATATGCCCACGATGCTCCAGATGCCAAAATCGACCAACAGCATCTACCTGACAGTCTCAAAAACCGCCAGTATTATAAACCAATTCGCGGCTGGGAAAAGAATAAGGCGGGCTAGAGGGGTAAGCTTGTTGATTCGATAGTTCGTTATTAGTTTGTTCGATACAGTTTATTTGAAACAACTAAAAACGAAATACACCAAACGAAAAACTGATTTGTATACCCCAAACTATCAGCCCCCACGCTTCGATACAGCTCGGGCCCCACAATACGTTTAAACGAATGTAGTCCTTTATTTCACGGTACTTTCCACCGCCCCAATATCCTCATACCACACCTCCGGAAAGTCAGCCTGAAAGGTTTTCATCAGAGATTTGCACACAGAGTCGTTCAACAGCTTAACCTCAACCTTAGCCCGGCGCAACGCTTTTAGATTGCCAGCAAACGTCTCTGCCTCACCCACCACTACGCGCGGAATCTTAAATAGTAAAATGGCGCCACGACACATATCGCAAGGACTCAGAGTGGTATAGAGAGTACACCCCTCATAACTAGCTCGTCGCCCTGCTGCCCTCAAGCATGCTATCTCGCCATGGGCAATCGGATCTCCAGACTGGACTCGCTCATTATGTCCTAGGCCTAACACATTCCCGTCAGCATCAACCAGGCAAGCTCCTACCGGCACTCCGCCATCCTCCAAACTATCACGTGCTTGATCAATCGCCATAGCCATAAACGTTACGTCATCAATCATACCTCTAGCATAGCACGAATCTCACCCAGGGGAAGCTTGCACTTCACAGTTTTCACGTTGCAGCCAATTGGGCGGCTCGTCCATTCGTTTATTCGTTATTCGCAGCAACCATAAGCAAACTCCAGTAAACCAAAAACCAATTCCCCTTTACTTCCCCTCACCTCTAACCCTGTACTCCATCTTAATACCAATACCATGTACATATACGTGTACGTACATGTGTACGTACATATGTACGTACTCCACTAAGCCCGCTGTACTCCATGTTGTATACTACTCATCATGTCCACCATTTATTGTCTGGCCGATAATATTCGGTCGCTCTATAACGTTGGGGCTTTATTCCGTCTTTGCGATGGCGTGGGGATATCAAAACTATTCCTGACTGGCATCACTGGCGCACCATTTGACGACCTCAAGCATGCCCGCCAACGCAACCAGATCGCTAAGACTGCCCTAGAAGGCCTTAACAGCGTGGCTTGGGAATATCATCCAGATCCAATCGAGTTACTTCATCAGCTTAAATCACAACACATTCAAATCGTAGCCCTAGAACAAACGTCAACCAGCATCGACTATCGTCAGGCCAAATTTAATACGTCTGTCTGCCTCGTTCTAGGTCACGAAACCGACGGCGTGTCAGAACAAGTTCTCAGCCTTGCCGACCAAGTTATTGAGTTGCCTATGTACGGCCAAGGCAAATCGCTCAACGTCATCTCCTCTGCCAGCATTGCTCTTTACCACATAAAACATAGTCAGGTTGATAGTGAGTTGTGAGCGATTCGTATTTATATTGGTATTGGAGCTGATGAGAAGTGGAATTAGATTCGCATAATGTAGTAACAAACCAACCATCCAGCAGGCCTCGTCCACTCCCTATTTACGATCTATGCGCTATCTGGTACACTCAGCAGGATTGCTGTCCAGAATAGGAGTTTTTATATGTCAGAAGAAACCAAAAAGAAATCAACCGCCAAACGAACGGCGGCTACTGCGCCAAAGTCACGACCTAGCAAAAAAACAACTACCGCTAGCAAGCGAACCTCAACCAGTAAGTCGGCTCCCAAGACAGCTGCAAAAAGCACACCCAATAAACCAAGCAAGCCGGTCGAAGAGTCGGTTAAGATGCACTACACCACCGAGCCTTCAGTCTGGAAAGCCCGCCTGACCAAAGGCCGTCAAGCCACATTCCGAACCCTTCGACAGCGTTCATTCTGGGCCTGGGTCGCCGGTAGTATTGTCGCAATTTTCTTACTGCTCATTGTCTGGTGGCAGTGGCAACGATCCTATGTAGCCGTTGTCGGCGGACAGTATCTACCAGTATCCATGATGGACGATCAGTTGCGAGCCAACTATGGCACTAACGGAGTTAATTCCATTATCCAACAACAACTCATTCTGCAAGAAGGTAAGCGCAAAAACATCAAAATTACAGATAAGCAGATAAACGACGAACTAAACAAAATTATTGAAAGCTCTGGTGGTAAGACCTCCTACGCTCAGCAGCTTAATCAGCTGGGTATTCCAGAATCTCTATTGCAGTATCAAGTAAAAGTTCAATTAGTACGCGAACAACTACTCAAAGACAAAACCCAAGTCAGCGATAAAGAAATTCAGGATTATTATGACCAAAACAAGTCCAGTATTGACACCGATGGTAAGACCGGCATCGACGCTCTCAAAGATCAAATCAAGGAGACGCTTAAACAGCAAAAGCTAGATTCCGAAACGCCTGACTATGTTGATAGCCTGCGTCAGCGAACGCACGTAGAAACTAATCTGGACCACATCAGCCTCACCTTCGGCAAATTCTTGGAGCAAACGGTCTATCCAATTCCAAATCAGATTTGGGACTTTATAACAGGTAAAAAATAATCACCCTACTTTAATTTGACTGCAAAAATACCGCCTCTCAAGGCGGTATTTTTATACCCACCAGCAGTCTAACCTGCAGCCCATACCATTGTTCGCTCCTTATCTAAAGATTGCGCCACCCGCTGAGAGTCGTAATTGTTTACTGCATGTGATAATACTAGCACTCTTTACATGCGAGTGATAGTGCAGTACAATAACTCTATGATTAAGCCCGAACAATTAACCGAAAAATCAGCCCTGGCTCTAAACGCGGCCTTAGAGATGGCCCAACAACACCACCACAGCGAAGTGCTGCCTCTTCATCTACTAGCAGCCCTTTTGCAGCAAAGCGATACTGCTGTTCTGCCATTACTGCAAGCCGTCAACGCCGATATCGCCACCATAAAAACGCAGACGGACCAGCTACTCCAACGCTTGCCAACACTATCACAACCGACCGCGCCACCTCGTGGCTCACTGGCAACCAATAACCTGCTCGAGGCCAGCCATCAATTCATGCAGCAAATGAATGATCAATTTATTAGCACCGAACACATGTTGCTAGCCATGGCCGAATCAACTGACCAAGCTGGAGATATCTTGCAGCAGAATAATGTAACAGTAGATACTCTACGTCATAAAATGACAGAAGTGAGAGGAACTATGAATATTACAAACCAGAATCCCGAACAAACCTACGACGTATTAAACAAGTATGGGCAAAATTTCACTGAGCTAGCTAGATCGGGTAAGTTAGACCCGGTAGTTGGGCGCGACGAAGAAATTCGCCGCTGCATGCAGGTCCTGTCCCGACGGACCAAAAACAATCCGGTTCTCATTGGTGAACCAGGCGTAGGGAAAACAGCCATCGTAGAGGGGCTCGCTCAACGCATCGTGGCTGGTGACGTGCCTGAAACACTCAAAAACAAGGATCTCATTGCCCTGGAAATTGGCTCACTCTTAGCCGGAGCCAAGTACCGCGGTGAGTTTGAAGAACGCTTAAAAGCCGTTCTCAAAGAAGTTGAAACTGCCGAGGGGCGCATTATCCTGTTCATCGATGAACTACACACCATCGTTGGTGCTGGCGCCGCCGAGGGTGCCGTCGACGCAGCTAACATGCTAAAACCGTTACTGGCTCGCGGCAAGCTGCACATGGTCGGAGCCACAACTCTCAATGAGTATCGTCAGCATATCGAAAAAGATGCAGCTCTAGAGCGCCGCTTTCAGCCGGTCTACGTTGATGAGCCGACTATACCGGACACCATTACTATTCTGCGCGGTCTTAAAGAGAAATATGAACTCCATCATGGCGTGCGTATTACTGACGCTGCCCTAGTTGCCGCTGCCAAATTGTCCGCTCGCTACATCCCAGAGCGATTCCTGCCCGACAAAGCCGTTGACCTTATCGACGAAGCTACTTCCAGCCTTAAAATGGAAATTGATAGCATGCCCGTCGAACTGGATCGCCTGACTCGCCGTCAACGCCAACTCTCGATCGAGCAAGAAGGGCTTAAACAGGAAAAGGACGATCAGTCCAAGCAACGTCTAGCTGAAATTCAAAAAGAGATTTCTGATATTAATGAACAAAAGCACGGCTTAGAACAACAATGGAATCAGGAGAAAAAACTAATTGAGCAGTCACGTCAGGCCCAAGCAGCCTTAGATGAATTGCGCATCTTGGAAGAGCAGGCTGAGCGCGAGACTAATCTTGCTAAAGCGGCCGAGATTCGCTATGGCAAAATCCCAGAGCAAGAAAAGATTTTGGCCGAGGTTCAAGCCTCGCTCAATCACCTTGACCCCACCAAGCGGCTACTCCGCGAAGAGGTTACCGAAGAAGATATAGCCAAAGTTATTGCTCGTTGGACTGGCATTCCAGTTACGCGCCTGATCGAAAATGAATCCACGCACCTGACTCACTTAGAACAAGAGTTGTCTGAGCAGGTCATTGGCCAACCGGACGCTGTTGCGGCGGTCGCTTCCGCCGTCAAGCGTTCACGAGCCGGGCTGTCCGCCCCCAATCGCCCTCTGGGCAGCTTTATGTTCCTGGGCCCAACCGGAGTTGGTAAAACTGAGCTAGCCCGAGCCCTAGCTACAAGCCTGTTTAATGATGAGCATGCTATGGTTCGGATAGATATGTCCGAGTACATGGAAAGCCATGCCGTGGCCCGTTTAATCGGTGCCCCGCCAGGTTATGTCGGGTATGAGCAAGGCGGGCAACTCACCGAAACGATTCGTCGGCGTCCATACTCTGTTATTCTGTTTGACGAAGTTGAAAAAGCTCATCCAGAAGTCTTTAATATTCTGCTGCAAGTCTTAGATGACGGTCGCCTAACCGATGGACAGGGTCGTACGGTCAACTTTACCAATACCATCATCATCATGACCTCTAATCTCGGCTCACAGTTTATCCTCGAGTCTGCCAATCAACAGCAAACAATAGCCCCGACTGACTGGCAGAAAGTCGAAGGCAAAGTGCTAGATGCCGTCCGTCATCATTTCCGGCCAGAGTTCCTCAACCGTATCGACGATATCATTGTCTTCCACCAACTAACTAATCAGCAGATTGCTAGCATCGTAGATATCCAAATTCGACACTTGCTGCGCCATCTTGATGAACAACAAATCACCATCACCGTAGATGACGATGCTAAGCAGCTTTTGGCCAAAGAAGGCTTTGACCCGGCCTATGGTGCCCGGCCACTAAAGCGCGTTATTCAAAGACGAATTCTAGATCCTCTGGCCGACAAAATTATTGAAGGCAGTATTAAGCCAGGTCAAGCGGTCACTGTCGTGGTGGAAAATGACCAGATAGTAGTCAAAAGCAAATCATAGCCTGGTATATAAGTTTACGCATAATAGAATCTATCCCTCGTATGCTCTCAGTTCAGAATGACCAAATGAGGCAAAAGAGTTGAGCGAGCATTTGTAGTATTTGCATATTCGTAGATTCGAATATACATTCGTAATTCGGATATTACCTATTCGAAGTAAACAAACAGAGTCCCGCGGGCTAAACCTTGGGACTCTGTTAGGGAACTTTACCTAAAGCAAAGGATATAAAATTTTCTTAGGCAACTGGTAGTAAAGTAGTAACTACTCCACCTCAGATGCATAAACCGATCCGCTTCTTTTTGATCTTTCGATCTGTTTCTTTAGGGTACTCCTTCCTGGTTTATTGACGAATCTCAATAGAACTCAGGAAACAGAAAGCAATTACATCATTTCTACTTTCTATTTTCTGTTTTCTACTTTCTGCCCTACGATAAACGCACAGTAAATAGGTATACAAAATAGGTATTAACTACTTTGCCCCAAACTCCTGCACCCAGTATATCGGAGCACTGCCGGCAATACCAACCCCTAAATCGTATACGTGCGGATTTAAGATGTTATCTCTATGATCTTTGCTCTCCATCCAATCACTCATAACCATCTCCGGGCTGGTTTGACCATAAGCAATATTCTCCTCTAGCCATGACCAGTTGGTGTATCCTGCAGCCACATTGCGCTGAGTAAACTTAGAACCATTAAGGCCCGTATGGCTAAAGTGGCCATTGCCCGCCATCTCTTCAGCATAAGCCTGAGCTGATCGAGTTAGAGCTGCGTTGAGAGACAGTGGATGCAATCCGTAGTTGGCTCGCTCCTGGTTAACAAGCTCCAAAATTCTTTGAGCCCGCGCCGAATAGCTAGTTGTAGCTGCAACTGATTGAGTTGCAGGAGTAGGAGTTGGAGCGAGAGAGGTAAGCTGCAAGGTTGGTCGCGGCGTCGCAATTATCGTTGGACTCGGACCCGCTCCAGCCTCTTCAGAAGGAGGTGATTCAACTACTGTTTGACTAAGCGGTTGTAATAAAAATTGTGGCACCAACGAACGAGCAATTGGAGACACTACTAGCCCCTGTTGGTGAACTGGCGTTACCGCCGTAACTGGAGCTGTGGGGGTAAACCACCACGCATAAGCTGGCATAGCCATTGGCCAGGACAGCAATACACCAACGCCGACAAAAATAGCCCAGGACCATGTTTTTCTGGAAATACTAGTAAGTATTGAGAATCGTTCACCCGGATTGGATGTATCAAGCATACGCTATATATCAGCCTAGCATATTTTGATGCCTGGCTGCAAACTAACGATTATGACAGCGCTAAACAATCGCCCGCAAAAACAATGCGTACAACTGCACTGCAAACCCGCCGATAATACCAATAGCTAAAGATAGGAGAATCTTTTTGTGAGATAGGGCAGTAATCATGCACATACTAAACTAGCACGTTCCCCCCATCAAACGTCAATCACTAAAAATAATACAAAAGCATTGATGGGATATCCCTGAACAAGTACAAGGTTACCTGTAGTGGCATGCTGGGAATTACGATTTGCGCAGTAAGAAGGTTCAATCCTGGTCGAATATCTCTGTCTACAACGCTGCCAATTGCTCGGTAGATTGTTTAAACCGATCCATAATCGCTGCCGCCTCGTCGCCCGTCGCTATAGTGGCCTGAGCTTGGTTAATAATTCGGATTGGCACGTACGTAACCCCCAGCAATTTAGGACCATAAAAAGTATACGTAGCCACCAATCCCTGCTGCGTTTCAATACTCCAGGACTGGTCAAAAATAAAATTACCCAATGCATAGCTTATAAGCTTGTCTTTATAAATCTCTACTCCTTGAACCCAATGGGGGTGATTACCGATAATCACATCTGCGCCAGCATCAACCATGGCCCGTCCCAGCTCGCGGGGATCACTCGGGGCAATCGAGCCATCAGCCATAGGCAGCAACTCATACTCTTTACCCCAATGTACCGCCACCATGAGTATGTCTACCTGCGGCCTAGCTCGTCTAATCGTTTCTGCCATCATTGCCTTATCCAACCTAACCTCAATATCATTAAATGCCAAAAAACCAACCTTAATCCCTTTAACCGTCTCTATATGCAAATGATCTCGGCTAGCATACCGGATGCCGGCCGCAGTTAAGTGCTCAATTGTCTCAGTCACGCCCGCTGCCCCATAATTGGTAATATGGTTGTTTTCTAAGGTTGCTACATCTATGCCCACCCTAGCCATGGCGTCCGCAAAGGTGGACCGACCACAAAAGGTAAAACCAGTCAAATGCACTGGACAATTATCTAATACTGGTGCTTCTAAGTCGACAACCGTTATGTCAGGTGTCGACAACAAGTCCTTTATTCCGCTAGCCAAAAACGGGTAATCTGGGCCGTTTTTCCTAACTTGTAAATCGACGCCGCGGGCTGGAATAATATCACCCGTAGTGGCAATAGTGACCACCTTATTCATATTTGTGCCAGCCGGTATAACCAGCGTGTTGGACAATATCTGGTCTAATCGTATGCCTGGTGCTAGGTCAATCGGTAAGAAAGTATCTTGATCCGAGGTTGGTGATGGTTGGACCACCTGCTTCACCGGCGTTCGATCATTTTGCGCGGAACTAATCCACCACCAGCCCAAACTAGCCAGCAATAAAATGACTACAACACTTCCTAGCAACCAAGCAAAACGATAGTTCATAGTACACATTGTAACACTAACTGGTGAGTAGATACGTTATTAGTCGCATTCGCGATAAGCATCATTCGTAATCTGATATAATACCCTTATGAACTCCGTCCAACCCCGGCTTCTAAAAGGATTCCGCGACACTTTTGCCACCACTATGCGGACTCGCCAGCATCTCATTGGCGCCGCTGAACAAGTTCTATTGCGTTATGGCTTTCAGCCACTAGAAACCCCAGCCTTAGAATACGCAGACATATTACTCGGTAAACTAGGCGACGAAGGCGAAAAACTCCTCTACCGCTTTACCGACCATGGCGACAGAGATGTAGCCCTGCGATATGACTTTACCGTCCCATTAGCGCGCGTCATGGCCCAATACACAGACCTCCCCAAACCATTTAAACGATATCAGGTTGGACCAGTCTGGCGGGCGGACAATACCCAGCGTGGACGTTTTAGAGAATTCTATCAATTCGATATGGACATCGTCGGCAGCGATTCCCCTCTGGCTGATGCTGAGATTCTGGTCGTAATGCAACAAATTTTACAATCGATCGGCCTGACTGACTTTCGTATTCGCATTAACGATAGACAATTGTTAGCCAGTATCGCTCAACAGGCCAACCTAGCTAGTGCGCTGACCAGTATTTTTTACACCGGTTTAGATAAGTGGGATAAAATTGGTGGCGCTGACGGCGTAGCTGGTTACTGGCAGCAGCATGGCATACATCATGACACCTGCCAAAAACTACTAGAGTTACTTCAAGATCAACAGTCAGCTGCTAAAATGCTCTCACCAACTCTGGAGCGAGCTAAAGACCTGGGTCTAGATCAGGCGCATATCACCATAGATCCAACCATCGTGCGAGGGTTGGACTACTACACCAGCATTGTCTTTGAGACCACTTTAACTCATGCTCCACACTATGGCTCAGTCTTATCCGGCGGGCGCTATGACGGGCTCATCGGTCGCTTTGCTAAGCAAGACATTCCTGCCGTCGGTGCTTCTATCGGCGTGGATCGGCTTATGGCCGCTATGGATGAGCTTGGCATAGACCAGACCAGCTCTCAATCGGCCCAACTCTTTGTGACCATATTTAATCCAGAGCTAGAACCCCTCAGCTTACAAACTGCCGCCAAGCTCCGACAAGCGGACGTTCCAGTCGAAGTTTCTTACCTAAGTCAAAATCTCGGCAAACAACTCAAATATGCCGCCAGCCGCGGTATTCCATGGGTGATAATCATCGGTCCAGATGAGGCCGAACAAAACCTTGTCACCCTCCGCAATCTGCAAACCGGTACCGAACAGAAACTTCCCGCCAATCAAATCGTCGCCAACATCGCTCCTACTGGCAAAGCTGCCCCTAATAGATATGGGTAATGATTGTAACATTCAACGTTTTCTATCACTACAGATTAAGTTGACCAAAAGCAAACCTCAGAAAAATATTTCCAAAAAGACACAAGAGATAAAAATAGAGGGATAAAGAAATCTTTATCCCTCGAAAGATTGCTAAAGGTAGCGTGACCGCCAATCATCCACAAATTTATGGACAATGTGGTGGATCGCACCATACTCGTCAAGGCCATTCAAGCACTGTCCGATAATATATTCGAACTCATTGCGCTGATCGCCATCACGAAAGTTATCACCGACGTTCATGTTCGGCACTAGGCCATGCCGTTCAAAGATCATCAGAATCTCACCCACGGGTACATCAACACTTACATAATCAGATGGTTCTTGTAGCCTAGCCATCCAATCGAGCGTAGCTGCCTCACTAAAGTCCAGAGTTGCTAACTCCTGCATCAACTCATGAACTAAAGATTGCATCCGCCGTACTTCAGCCGCATGTCGGGCCTCAGCCTCAACCCCTTCGGCCGAATTTGCATAGGCAATGCGTCTTCGATCAAACTTACTCATCCACTTCCGCAAAACATTGGAAGGGTCGTCATGAGGGTAAGCGGCAATAGGGATATCATTAAAAACCGCCTTTGCCCTCACCTTATGATCGGTCGCAACAGCAACCAACTTTTGGACAGTGACATCGATATGCTCCCCCGCCAACACTTCTACCGTCTCAACTCTCATGTTGCGTCCTTTCTATAAAGCTAAAGCAACGCTACGGATTATATCACGAAACCTATAGTCATGCAATTGACTAGCTAATGATCGCCATTGCCCGTTCGCACCGCTACCAGAATTTTCCCCTACATGTGCAATAATACGGGGTAAGGAGCGCTATGACTTACAAGAAGATTCAATAGGTTCGAATATACACCAATCAAATGTAAGGAATATCCATTTAAATAGCCATTTATTTCGATTGGGGAAGCTAGCGGTAGTTTAGC
>CAZHWT010000029.1:0-17025 GCA_964536215.1 uncultured Candidatus Saccharibacteria bacterium | reverse complement strand
TGTTTGACACTCACTAGTTTACATGAGGTTGTTCCGCTTTAGTTTAATGTGCCTTTACTGCCGGTAGCGCTTAAATGACCCAGCAGCTAATAACCTGATAAAGAGATTCTCGATCAGGTCGATTCAATCGGGGTCAATTTGAGAATGACATGAGGAGGTGAGTGTCATCCTGAACGATAGTGAAGGATCTTCCAGGGTGTATTGATGCTCAAGGTGGAAGATTCTTCAGCAAGCCTCAGAATGACTCGAATAGGAAAACTAACGCAAAATAGTCGAGCAATATAGATGTTAATATTATGCTAAGAAGCGTTATTTGATTGTTTACTTCGTTTTTTACGTTTAAGTATTTCAAAAATTTGTTTGCCACCCAATATCCTGGGACAAGCGCTATGATCATAGAGACTATGATTGCTCCCATAGCTAATGCTGCTGGATATATTCCTGCAAAGCCTTGGTGTGCTGGATTATTGAAGTATAGCTGTTTTGCAAGAATTAATATTATTGCTCCAATAGTCGAGCTAGTTATGACCATTATTATGGCACTAATAATGATGTTTGTAAGGAATTTAAGGATTGAGAAGTTCATGTAGTGTAGCAGTTTTTATACCAGATGCTGCAGGTAGGTTGGTATGAAAGTAAGGCCAGTTTAGTATATTTACGCCAATTAATACATAGGCATAGCCTAGTGTTTGGGTTGAAAGAGCCTGCTCAATAATATAAGAATGCTTATCACTAAACTCGATATTTTTAGAAGGTTGGTTTTTACTTATAGTTTTAGCACTCTTACTGAGGACAATACCATCCCCTACATCGTATCTGTCCGTATATAAATAGATACCAAATAGCTGCTGTTTGAATTGTATTTGAATATTTCCATCAATGGTAAGGTATCGAGTTGATGTAGACTTTGGGATTCGTTCAAGTGATCTTATAAAATTGCTATTTGGTGTCATTTGTCTCTCTGCTGGATTATCGAGATCGAGTCCTATGAAGGTTGTGGCCCCTAGCTGTTGTAGCTTCTGCTGTATTGATGATGCGTTTTGGTGGTTGTCCATAAACCAGCTCCCCTGAAACGGGGTGCCTATGGCTATTAGTTTGTTTATGTGGTTGTTGGTGGGGTGGTCTTTGATGTATTGGCGGGCGATTAGACCGCCCATGGAATGGGCGACTATGTCGACTTGGCCGTCGCCGCCTCGGGATAGGGAGGCTTGGCTGAGTTGGTTTATGGCTTGGGTCATACCGGCAGCCATTTGAGGGATGTCGCCTTGGTTGTTGTAGTGGTTGATGCCGACACCAATTCCGGTGTAGTGATAAGCAGCGATGTAATTAGTGGGATAGCCGGCTTTTTTGAGGAGGTTGAAGTAGTCTGATTGCGGTTCACTCCACATGGTGGGGTAGCTGTTTAAGCCGTGTATGAGTAGGACGGGGTGTAGTTTGGCAGCGGGGTCTATGGTTGGGGTGGGCGTGGGCGTGGGCGTTGGCGTTGGTGTCGGTGTTGGAGTGATCGTTGGTGTGGGCGGAGTTCCGGCGCCAATTTCGAAGCCTTCTATGTCGTAGTATGCGAATGGTTGAGGGCAGTCATCGCTGGCGATTACTAGGGTGTATGTTCCTTGAGGCAGGTATTTACCAATATTTTTACTGTCGGGTGAATTGTCGCGTCCATCCCAGTTGATGACTGCGGATCCGTTAGTGATGGAAAAGTACGTTTGGACAGTGTATGGTTCTGTTCCCTGCATGGGACCTAGAATGCCAATAAAGGCAGTGCACGAATCGGTCGAGTTGAGCGAGAGGTTAAATATGGCGCCAGACCCCACGGTAACGGTGCGGTCGACGGTAAGGTAGGCATATCCGGCTGGTTGAGAGAATGGTGCGCTAACAGCGTTGGCCGTATGCCAGTTGCCGGTTGAACTTAGGACCAATGTTAGGCTTAGAATGGCGGCGAGGAGGTATTTCATAATTTGGCCGCGTTATACGCCTATAGTTTTGATTTGTCAAACTATAGATACGAATGATGTATATTCTGGCGCGAATGTTGCTAATGTGCGCCTATTCGAATAGGCGAGGAGTGATTAGCGATTAGCGATTAACGCACTGGGGTTTGGTATACTAAAATAATGCCGAGCGTTGCGCCGTATTTATTATGTTTAGATTTTGGCTTGGCTAAGGTGGGAGTAGCGGTGGGCAGTATGGTGCCGACTAGGCCATTGCCCGTGATTCGGTATACGCAGCGGGATTTCTTGTATCAGCAACTACAACGGGTGGTAGAGCAGGAGCGACCGGAAGGTATATTGCTTGGGTGGCCGGCAGACCATTTGGGACTTTCTACACCCCAGACGGAAGTAATTCGGCAGTTTGCTGAACGGCTTGGCGGATTAGTTGGTTTGCCCGTGGCGTACCATCCCGAAACGCTAACCACTCAGCTAGCGCAGCAACGAATGCTAGAGGCAGGGGTGAGTAAGCAAAAGCGGCGGGAAGTAGAAGATAGTTATGCCGCGGCGGCAATCTTGGATGATTATTTGGAACAATTGGAGACATAATGGCGCAATTTCAGTTTAGCTCCCGTACTACTCGACCTACTAAGCCTGCTCGTCGTGGCTGGCGGTGGTGGCAGTGGACTTTGGCTGGCATAGTGGCGGTGGTGATTATAGCTGCGGTGGGGTCTTATTGGTGGTATCAACGAGCAATTAGCTCTCCGGCAGAGCCCTCTGGTGCTCTAGTGGCGTTAACTATAGAGGAAGGGGTGTCGGTACAGGAAATAGAAGATGCGCTAGTGGCTAAGGGGTTGTTGAAGCAACAGTGGGCCTTTGCGATTTATTTGCGGATGAGTGGATTGTCGAGCAAGCTGCAGTCTGGTAACTTTCAGATTCCCGAGCATATTTCGATTAAAGATTTGGTGGATAGGTTGCAGGCGGCTAGTCGGAATGAGGCGACTTTGCAGTTTATTGAAGGGTGGCGGCGAGAGGAGATGGCGGCATACATTGATACGCAGCACGATGCTGGCTTGATTGATATGACTGGGGCGGAATTCTCGGAGCTGGCCTTGCATCCAACCCAGCGCTTGCGCGATGCTCTGGGTAAAACTATGTCGGCAGATGATAGTTTGCAAGGGTATTTGTTCCCAGACACTTACGTTGTTGACAAGGAAGAGACGGCTGAGGATTTGATCACTAAAATGTTGGCGGCTTACAACAAACGGGTGACGCCCAATATTTTGGCTGGGTTTGCCAAGCAAGGCTTGAGTGAGTATGAGGCGCTGACATTGGCGGCGATTGTGGAGCGAGAGTCTCATAAAGGGGAGGAGCGGCCGATTATTGCTGGAATATTGTTAAAGCGGTTGAACGAGGGGATTGCTTTGTATGTGGATGCGACTATTCAATATGCGTTGGGGTATTCGCAGGCGGAAGGTAGGTGGTGGCGGCAAAATTTGACGGTGGATGATTTGGCGGTGCAATCGCCGTATAATACGCGGCTAAATGCCGGGCTGCCGCCGCATCCGATTTGTAATCCAGGTTTAACGGCGATTGAGGCGGTGGCTAATCCGGCTAAGACAGACTATTTGTATTACTTGCATGATTCGGAAGGGGTGGCGCATTATGCCAAGACTTTGGAAGAGCATAATGCTAATGTGGCCAGGTATTTGAGGTAGAGAAGGCTGGGGGATACGAATAAGGTAACATCCGCTTGACCAGGCGAGTACAATCTTCTGACTCGCCGCAGTCCCATCGCGAAGCGAACATTACGAATGGCAATGCGAATGCTACGAATATGCGAATATACGAATTGGGTAACAGCCGAATTACGAATGTATATGCGAATGCTACAAAACACGAATGCTACGAATGAACTTGAGCCACTATTACCAATATACCCAATATGCCCAATACGCCATTTCCCCCGGACCCCTAGGAGCCCAAGGATACCTAGGTGAGTAGTGAGTTCCGACCCTAGCGGGGCGGACAAGGGTGAGTGGTGGGTAGGCATGCAGGAGCATGGGAGCGAATTGGCAAAGACTGGCTGGCTTGCCATCTTGCCGCCTCTTAGATCGAATAACGAAGCATCGAATAAACTAATAACGAACGAATAAGCGAGTAGCGGCTTGCCTCCCGTTCTGCTGTATCCAGGCGGGTGCTTTACTACGGGGAGGGTTTACGGTAGACTGTGGATAATTGCAGCTATGGATTACGGGTTGGGATGGTTGCTGATAGTTCTTATATATTTATGTCAGGCGCTGTTTTGTCTCCCCATATTGTTGTAGTTGAAGATGACCGGGATATTCTGGAAGCGCTGGAGCTGTTGCTATCGCAGCGAGGGTATGGGGTGTCGGTGGTGCGGAAGGCGGAGGATCTGGCGGCTTGTCTTAAAAAGCGGGCGCCTGATTTGTTGTTGTTGGACATTTGGGTGGGTGGTAATGATGGGCGGGAACTGGCGCGGCAGTTTAGGGCAGATGGTCGGATGAAGGATGTGCCGATTATTATTCTGTCGGCTAATCTATCGACACCACAGATTGCGGAAGAGGTAAAAGCTGATGGGTTTGTGCTTAAGCCGTTTGATGTGGATCATTTAATAGGTATGGTGGAGCGGTTGTTAAAGAAAAAGGGCGTGGCGCTGCCGGAAAAATAGGTTACGAATTGGTTCGTAGTTGATAGTTCGTGGTTCATAGTTGGTAGAAGTTTGCGGTTTGTGGCCTACTCCACTTGGTCATTCTGAGGCTTGCCGAAGAATCTTCCGCCTCGAACAATCGCACCCTCTAGAAGATTAGCTTCACCCTCGCTCCATCCTTCATCAGATTTACAGAGATAAAATGACCTATGTACGTACACATATATGTACACCTATCCCGACGCTATCAGATATAGCAATATCCGACGTTGCTATGTTGCATCTGGTTTACGGTTTTAGATTCTAGATTCTAGATTCTAGATTCTATTTGAATAAGTCTACTTCAGCCTGCCCGTACGTACATGACCCCTTTATCTCTAAAACCAAATCAGACCTTCCAGGTCCTTAACTCAGAGGACCTAGCTTGCCCTTGGTTTTTACGAGTAGAAATTGCCTTTAGAATGGGCTTGCGAGAGGATGAGGGGCATAGGGATAGGGGGTAAATTGTTTATCGTGAATCGTTAATCGTAAATCGTAATTTGTAATCCCAATCCAAGTAGCGCTTGTCCGTCTCTGGCGGAAATAAGCTCATAGGGGATTCTCAATCAAGTTGAGAATGACAAAGAGAGCAATCCTTCACCCCTCAACCTTCAACCTTCTAACCCTTGTCCGTCTCTGGTGGAAATAACCAATAACCCCTAAAGGGGATTCTCAATCGAGTTGAGAATGACGAGGGGGGGTAGGCGCTAGGCCTTGTCCGCTTCTGGCGGGAATAACTGAGAACCTCTTAGAGGGTTCTCAATCGAGTTGGGAATGACATAGAGGGATGTCATCCTGAGCGTAGCTGAGGGATCTTCCACGGTGTATGAGCACTCAAGGTGGTAGATTCTTGGGCAAGCCTCAGAATGACGCGGGTTTTGATTGTGGTGGTTGTTGACAGGTGGGGGTGATTTGTGGTAGGCTAGCGGAGCTAGAAGAAGTGTAAGGTCGGTATTTGAAGATTAATCGTGTACACATACATTTTGCATAGCTTGTAGAAGGCGCATCTGAGATATTTTAGATCATGCGTCTGATTTTTGTTGTGGTTTAATTTTGGTTAGCTTGACGATCAGCTGGCTGAGATTTGAGCGTACGACATTTGAGCGGATACTTAAAAAATTCAGGTGGTGAGATATATACGATAACACGTTTTTGGAAAGTTTGGTCAGCTTTCGGCGAGTTATGGTATGTATCAGGGATATGTTTGTTAGCCTGAGAAGCGCCATATCTTTTGGTTACCACTTATAAACTGAAGGGAACACTCGTATTCATGGCTAAATCAGCTGCAACGGCGACGGCGCCCGCCAACATTGTGCGTCAGTATTTAAGTGGATCAGAGGCGGCATTGCCATTGCCAAACCTGATTAAGATTCAGCACGACTCTTTTGATTGGTTGCTCAAAGAGGGTGTGAATGAAGTGCTGCGGGAGATTTCTCCGATTGAGGATTATAGCGGCAAGAACTTTGCTCTAGAGCTGGGCGACGTCCGGTTTGAAGAACCCAAACATACAGTAGAAGAAGCTATTCTTAAGCGTCAGTCATACGACACGGGCATGATGTGTACGGCTAAGTTGTTGGATAAGACGACCGGCGAGGTGATGGAGCAGGAAGTTTATTTGGGTAATATGCCTTTAATGACGCCGCACGGAACGTTTGTGATTAATGGTAACGAGCGGGTAGTTATTAACCAATTAACTCGGAGCCCTGGGGTGTTTTATTCCTCGGTGACGGATTTGGCTAGTGGTCGTGGGCTATATACAGCTTCTTTGCGTCCGGCTCGTGGGTCGTGGATTGAGTTTGAGACGGCTAAGAATAACGTCTTGACTCTAAAGATTGATCGCCGCCGTAAGATGACCGCTACAACACTGTTGCGGGCTTTTGGGGTAGGCTCCAACGATCAGATTCGCGAGCTATTCGCGGATGTTGATACCGATGAGGAGCGTCGCTTTATTGACGCGACTTTGGAAAAAGACCCAACCCATAACCAAAACGAGGCCTATATTGAGGTTTACTCCAAGATGCGACCGGGCGACCCGGCTATTTTGGAAAATGCTCGGTCTTTCTTTGATTCATTGTTTAGTCAGGAGCGCCGTTACTCTTTGGGTCGAGTTGGTCGATACAAGCTTAACAAGCGGTTGGGTTTGTCAGTAGAGAATACGCCTGATAACTGGCTATTAACGCTGGATGATCTGGTGGCCGCAATGAAAGAATTGATTGTGTTGAATAATAGTCAGGGCGAAACTGACGATGTTGACCACTTGGCTAACCGTCGGGTGCGCCAGGATGGTGAGCTGATTCAGCATTATTTGCGGATTGGTATGTTGCGACTGGAGCGGTTGGTGCGAGAGCGTTTGAGCGTAGCTTTGGCTGATCGTAAACTGTCGCCTTCGTTATTGGTGAATGCTCGGCCAATTGTGGCTAGCTTGAACGAATTCTTTGGTTCATCTCAGCTGTCTCAGTTTATGGACCAGACTAACCCCCTGGCTGAGGTTGAGCATTTGCGACGACTTTCGGTGTATGGACCGGGTGGTTTAACTCGGGAGCGAGCTGGATTCTCAGTTCGTGATGTGCATGCGTCGTACTATGGGCGCATTTGTCCAATTAAGGTACCAGAAGGTTCTAGCGTAGGTCTGTTGTCCGCTTTGGCAACCTATGCCCGGATTAATGAGTATGGCTTTATTGAAGCGCCATATCGCAAGGTCGAACAGAAAGATGGCGCAGCCTACATTACTGATGAAGTGGTGTATATGGATGCGGCCGATGAAGAGCAGTACCGGATTGCCGAAGCTACCATTGCCACTGATGCCAAAGGTAAAGTTTTGGATGAACGGGTGAATGTGCGCTTTAAGCGTGAATTTACTAGCGAAGTTTCGAGCAAAATTGATTACGTTGATGCGACGCCGTCAGAGATGGTATCGGTATCAGCGGCTTTGATTCCGTTTATTTCTTCTGATGTTGGTAAGTTCCCATTGATGGGTTCTAACATGGAAAACCAGGCAGTGCCGTTGGTTCAGCCACGCTCTCCGCTGGTTGGTACTGGGATGGAGTCGGCTGTAGTGTCTGATGCCCACAGGACTATTTTGGCTGAGTTTGATGGTGAGGTGACTCAGGCTGATGCCCGCAAGGTTGAAGTTAAATATGCTAACGGTACGGTGGGCAGCTATCGCTTAGAGAAGTTTAAGCGAACTAACCAGGACACTTGCTACAACCAGCGGCCGGCCGTTATGGCTGGACAGAAGGTTAAGGCTGGCGATGTGCTGGTTGATGGTCCTTCGAGTGATTTTGGCGAATTGTCTCTGGGACGCGATTTGTTAACGGCCTTTATGCCTTGGGAAGGATTCACCTACGAGAACTCGGTAATTATTAACCAACGGGTTCTTGAGGAAGATTTGTTGACCTCAATTCATATTGAAGAATATGAAGCTAAGGTTATGGATACCAAGTTAGGCCCGGAAGAAATTACGCGGGATATCCCGAATGTGTCGGAAGAAGCGCTGGCTAACTTGGATGAGTCGGGCATTGTGTACATTGGGGCTGAAGTGATTCCTGGTGATATTCTGGTCGGTAAGATTGCGCCAAAAGGCGAAACAGAGCTGACCGCTGAAGAGCGATTATTGAGAGCTATTTTTGGTGAGAAAGCTCGGGAAGTCCGTGATACCTCATTGGTTATGCCTCATGGCGACCGCGGTACAGTGATTGATATTCAGATTCTCGATAAAGAGCAGGATGATGAACTAGATCCGGGTGAGCTGAAGGTGATTAAGATTAAAGTGGCTCAACGGCGCAAGATTTCGGTAGGAGATAAAATTTCTGGCCGTCACGGTGAAAAGGGTATTATTGCTAAAGTGTTGGCTCCAGAAGATATGCCGTACTTGGCTGATGGTACTCCAGTAGATATTATCTTGAATCCAATGTCGATTATTGCCCGAATGAATGTGGGTCAGATTGTCGAAACTCACTTGGGTTGGGCAGCTGAAAAGTTGGGTGTCCGCTATGCGGTGCCCGCATATGAGCCAGGCTCCTCTCAGGCAGTGATTGAAGAGTTGAAGAAGGCAGGTTTGTCGGAGACGGGTAAGTCTGTCTTGTATGACGGACGGAGTGGTGATGCCTTTGACCAGGAAGTAACCGTTGGTCAGACGCACATCATGAAGTTGATTCACTTAGTAGAAGACAAGGTTCATGCTCGATCGACTGGGCCGTACTCCTTGATTACCCAACAGCCTTTGGGCGGTAAGGCGCAGATGGGCGGACAACGATTGGGAGAAATGGAAGTCTGGGCTTTGGAAGCGTATGGCGCAGCTCATACCTTGCAGGAAATGTTGACAATTAAGTCTGACGACATTGTGGGTCGGGCTAAAGCCTTTGAGGCAATTGTTAAGGGGATCGATATCCCACAAGCCAGGATTCCAGAGTCGTTTAAAGTGTTGGTGAAAGAGCTAAACTCCCTTAGCTTGGCAGTGGATACGATTGGCGAGGTGATCGAAACTGACGAGGCTGAGGTTGAGGTTGGAGTAGCTGATGCCGGAAGCGAAATTACCGAGACGACTGAAGAAGAAATTCTGGAAAAGAGCGTTGAGGAGCTGGCTGAAGAGCAAGAGTTGGCCGAAGATGCAGAAGAGTTGGCGGAGGCAGCTGGCAGTGAAGAGGAATTCACTGCAGCTGATGATGAGTCAACCCATGTGGTGGAAGTAGCTGGGGAGGAAGAATAATTATGACTGAGTTAAAAGACTTTAAAGCCTTAAAGATTACCCTGGCGTCTCCAGATGACATTAAGAACTGGTCATTTGGTGAAATTACTAAGCCGGAGACAATTAACTATCGAACGCTTAAGCCGGAAAAAGATGGCTTGTTTGATGAGCGAATCTTTGGCCCGGTGAGGGACTTTGAGTGCTACTGTGGTAAATACAAGCGCATCCGCTATAAGGGCGTGGTGTGCGACAAGTGTGGGGTAGAAGTGACTCACTCCAAGGTTCGCCGTGAGCGAATGGGGCACTTGACTCTGGCGGCTCCAGTGGCCCACGTGTGGTTCTTCCGTGGAGCGCCGTCCAAGCTATCCTTATTGCTGGATATTAGCCCACGTAATTTAGAGAGCGTGATTTACTTTGCGCAGTATCTTATTGAAGAAATTGACGAAGAAGAGCGCGACCGGGTACTGAATGAGTTGCATACTAAGTTGGCTGAGAAGAAACTGGAATTGCAACAGCAAACAGAGGTCCGTATTGGTGAAATTGAAGAGGCGTTGCAATCCGAAGAGGGTGGCAAGGATGGATCGGCGACCAAGAAAGAAGCCTCAGAAATTCGCAAACAGGAGCGTCAGTTGGGAGCTAAAAAGCAGATTACGACGCTTAAGGATGAGCTTGGTAAAGAACAAGCTCTTCTGGATAAGTCCTTCCACGAATTAGAGGATAAGATTCGTAACCTAAAGCCGCTTGATTTGCTGTCTGAGAATGATTATGCAGAGCTGATGTTCTGGGAAGCCGATGAAGTGGTAAAGGTGGGCATGGGTGCCGAAGCATTACTGCGAGCTTTGGAGCGCGTGGATTTGGATGCCTTAGCCCAAGAACTTAAGCAAGAAACCAAGAGCCCATCTTTGGCTAAGCGAACTAAGGCAACTAAGCGATTGCGCGTAGCTGAGGGATTAAAGTTGGCCCGGATTCAGCCTGAATGGATGATTATGACCATGTTGCCAGTCATTCCACCGGATTTGCGACCAATGGTGCAGTTGTCCGGCGGGCGATTTGCAACTTCTGACTTGAATGATTTGTACCGACGGGTGATTAATCGGAACAACCGACTTAAGCGGTTGATGGATTTGGGTGCGCCAGAGATTATCTTGCGTAACGAAAAGCGGATGCTGCAGGAAGCGGTTGATGCTTTGATTGATTCGTCACAGCGCGAGAAGCGGGCAGCGACTCGACGGACGTCTCAGAAGATGCGCTCGTTATCGGAAATGCTTAAGGGTAAGCAAGGCCGATTCCGACAGAACCTGTTGGGTAAGCGAGTTGACTATTCTGGCCGTTCGGTGATTGTAGTGGGACCAGAGTTGCGTCTTGACCAGTGTGGTTTGCCAAAAGAGATGGCTTTGCAGTTGTTTAAGCCATTTGTGCTGCGCGAGCTGATTGCTCAGGGATTTGCACCGAATGTAAAGAGTGCTAAGAATGTGCTGGAGCGACGTGGAACTGAAGTTTGGGACATTCTAGAAGAGGTTACGGCCGAGCATCCAATTTTGCTTAACCGGGCCCCCACTCTGCACCGATTAGGTATTCAGGCTTATTACCCGGTCTTGATTGAGGGTAATGCCATTAAGCTGCACCCGGCCGCCTGTAATGCTTTTAACGCTGACTTTGATGGTGACATGATGGCCGTTCACGTGCCGTTGTCGTCTAAGTCTATTGAAGAAGCTAAATCGTTGATGTTGGCGCCTCACAACATGCTTAAGTTGTCTGATGGTCAACCGGTTATTGACATGAAGAACGAATTTGCCTTGGGTTTGTATTACTTAACGGTAGAGAATCCAAAAGCAACTGGAGCCGGACGAACCTATTTGTCGGCCGACGAAGCCATTTTGGCTGAGCAGAATAAGGTAGTGCACATTCAGGCGCCAATTACGGTGTATTTGGATGGTAAGAAAACTGAAACGACTATTGGACGATTGTACTTGAACGAGGTCTTGCCGGAGGCTTTGGGATATCACAACCAGGCGGTTGACCGCTCAGGTATGCGTGATTTGTTGGCTCGAGCTTTTGAGCTGTGCGGTACTGATGAAGCAGTCCGATTGGTTGACGCCTTTAAGGAATTGGGTCGACGTTATTCGACTTCGGCTGGAACCAGCTTTAGTATTACCGACTTCCCAACCCCAGCTTCGCGTAAAGACATGTTGGCTAAGGCTAACGATGAGTTGGACACCATTGAGAAGAACTATCGCCGAGGTCTGACTACGCCGCGTGAACGCCGCAGTTTGATTATCGATCTGTGGACGCGGGTTAACGATGCGGTCGGAGCCGAAGCTATTAAGCAGGTCGATCCGTTGTCAGTAGTGTCGTTGATTGTGGCCTCTAAGGCTGGCCGAGCTAATCGCGGGACCTTGACTCAGATGGGTGGAATGCGCGGATTGATGGTTGACTCTATGGGGCAGACCATTGAAACGCCAATTAAGACCAACATTATCGAAGGTTCGACGTCGTTTGATGGGTTTATTGGTGCTCGATCAGCTCGTAAGGGTTTGATTGATACGGCCTTGATGACGGCTGAAGCAGGTTACCTGACTCGTCGACTGGTGGATGTAGCCCATGATGTGATTATCCGTACCGAAGACTGTGGTACAACCGATGGGTTGGCTATTGCTAAGGTTGAGGGTGAGCCGTGGGAGTTCCGATTGTTGGGACGAGTTACTGCAGCGGTGGCAACTAATGCAGCCGGAGACCCAGTGTTGGAAGCAAATCATGAGATTTCAGAAGCTGATCTTGAGACGCTAAACCGCGAGAAGGTGGATACTGTAGTTATTCGGACGGCGTTGACCTGTCAGGCTCGACATGGAATCTGTGCCATGTGTTATGGTCGCGATATGGCTAGCCGACAATTAGTTGAGCTAGGAACAGCAACTGGTGTTATTGCAGCTCAATCTATCGGTGAGCCTGGCACACAGTTGACCATGCGGACCTTCCACAAGGGTGGTGTGGCTGGACAAGATATTACTCAAGGTCTGCCACGAGTTGAAGAGCTATTTGAAGCTCGCTCGCCAAAGGATTCGGCGATTTTGTCTGAGATTTCGGGCACGGTGTCGATTGAGCGCGAAGATGCCAAGGCGACTATCACTGTAGAATCAGTTGATACGTTGACTGAGGAGCTTGTGCTAAAGCCTGGCGAGACAGCTCTAGTAGCTAATAATGATAAGGTGGCCAAGGGTCAGCCGATTATTAAGCCAGCCAGTGGGGCTGAGATTAAGGCTCGCGATATTGCCAAGGTGAAAGTAAAGACGGCTGGCGATACGACGACGGTGACGTTGGCCTATGAGTTGCGTGATTCTCGTAGCTACGCTATTCGGCCTGGTATTACCATGATTGTGTCTGACGGCGATACGGTGAATGTAGGTCAACCGTTGACTGATGGTCACTTTGACTTGCGTGAAATGTTGGCGATTCGCGGTATGAAGGCAGTTCAAGCCTACATTCTGGAAGCCGTTCAGGCTGTGTATGCTAGCCAGGGTATTGAGATTAATGACAAGCACATCGAGATTATCATCCGTAAGATGTTTGATAAGGTGCGAGTATTAGCCTCGGGTGATTCGACGATGATGCCAGGCGACTTGGTTGAGAAGATCAAGTTTGAGGAAGAAAATGCTCGGATTATGGCTGAGGGTGGCGAGGTGGCCACGGCGGAAGTGACTATCCTGGGTATTACCCGATCGTCATTGTTGACCGATTCTTGGTTATCAGCAGCTTCCTTCCAGGAGACTACATCGGTGTTGACTGATGCAGCCACCAAAGGTAAGGTTGATCGTTTGCTTGGCCTGAAAGAAAATGTGATCATTGGACGGTTAATTCCGACCGGTGAATCGGCTAAGTTAGACTAATAAAAAGCCCCGGGCAACCGGGGCTTTTTAGTTGGCGATGAGTGGTGTTGCGAATGCTATGAATGATGAGTAGGCAAGTAGGCAGGTAGGCAAGTCGGCAAGTCGGCAAGTAGGCAAGTCGGCAAGTCGGGAGTAGGCAAGTAGGCAGGTTGGGAGTAGGTATGCAGCCGGAGGCTGCAGGAGATAGGGATAAGGAGCACGTCGTACGGGAGCGAATAGACGAATGGTCGTGTAGGCAAGGTTCCAATATCCCCAATACACCCAATATCCCCAATACACCATTTTCCCCATGACCCCCAGGAGCCCTAGGATACCTAGGGGTTTTGTGAGTTCCGACCCTGTCGGGGCGGACAAGGGCGAGTAGTAAGTAGTCATACGAATAACGACTTAACAAAGTGATTAAACGACCAATAGCTATAGTCTGGCGGTATAATGGCTTTAGCGATTAGCGATTAGCGATTAGCGATTAGCGATTAGCGATTAGCGATTAGCGAACTAACGAATAACGAATAACGAATAACGAATGAGCGAATGAATGAACTAACGAAACGGAGGTTGTTATGGATACATTAGGCGTGATTATTGGTAGCTTGCGGAAGGAATCTTATAACCGGCAGTTGGCGGAGTTGGCGATGGCTAAGGGACGAGAATGGTTTGAATGCGTTGAAGTGCCGCTGGCTGAATTGCCGATGTTTAATGCAGATTTGGAGGCGGAGTTGCCGGAGGCTGTGAAAGAGTTTAAGGCGGCTATTGCTGGAGTTGATGCGGTGTTGGTGGTGACGCCGGAGTATAATCGGTCGATTCCAGCGGTGTTGAAGAATGCGTTGGATTGGGGATCACGGCCGGAGAGTGTGTGGAAAGGTAAGCCAGTGGGGATAATGGGCGCCTCAGATGGGCAGTTTGGTACTATTCATTCTCAGTTTGAGGTGCGGAAGGTGATGACTCATACTAGTAGCCTAGTTATGCCGCAGCCGCAGGTGTTGGTGACCAAGGCCCCGGAGAAGTTAAAGGATGGAAAGTTTGACGAGATGACAGAGAAAGTGGTGGGGAAGTATATGGCGGCTTTGGCGGAGTGGGTGAAAAAGGTGGGGCGGTAGGAGGGAATTACGAATAGGCGAATAGACGAATAGCCTTAGATTGTGCGCTGTAAGGGGCCTCGGGACGTCCGTACTCGGGCACTCCTCGTCGCTATCGCTCCTGCGGGGTGGCCTGTGTTCGGACTTCCCTGCGGCAATGGTCATACGAGCGCTATACTATTTTTCAAGCAGACAAGTAGCCTGTGAGTGGTGAGTTCCGACCCTGGCGGGGCGGACAAGGGTGAGTAGTACGAATTAAGAATTACGCGAACGAATAACTAATAGACGAATTTACGAATTGACCCTGTTGCTATTTATCTGAGTTATTTTAAGTTTGTTATATAATACTTTTAAAAGTATTATATAATAAAAATTGTCTGTGTAGACACTGAGATATAGTATCTGTTATGCTTTTTGTATTATACGAACAGGCAAGCATAAGGAAATGCATATATGAGTGAATCAACTGATCCAGCCAACCAGACCAATTCGAGCCAGATGTCCTCGTCCGCAGAATCATCGACCTCAACGTCGGTAGCTCAAGAGCCGTCTCAATCAGCAGCGACTTCAGCTAAAAAGTGGTATAAGAATCCATGGATATGGGTCGGGGTGGTGGCTTTGGTTATCTTTATTGTGGCCTGGCCGGCCTTATTTATTAGCGGGTTTTTTGACAAGGCAGATCATTCTGAGCATGATATGGTGGGAACGAATATGATGCCAACGCCAACGGTGGCTATGTCAGTGACGCCTACGCCAACTTCCACAGTAGATCTTGAATCTAGCCAGGACGAATCGACTAAAGGCTGGACGTACCATAAGAGTGATTTGTGTCAGGTTAGTGTACCCTTGCCACCGGAGACTCCGGGGTACACGAAAGGCGAAAAAACTGATTCCTTGTATAGATATTGGCAGTACACTCAACAATCGATGGCTGGTCAGTCTGCATCCTCTTACCTTAAGTTAGTGTCTCACGCGTATGTTGCGGCTATGTTTACTTTCCGTCCTGGCACACCTGCTGACGGCGGTAGCTCTATTTCAATCTACTGTTCGGCTGCAGATAGTGCCGATGGTGGTTTGCAGCAGTTTGCGGATGATTTCGTGACCACCTATGCCCAGGATCCAGACCATACGAGCGGGACAGATGAGAATGGTGTTGACTATGAGAAAGATGGGCGAATTTATGGGCAGTCTGAACAAAAAATTGGCAACGTGATTATGAAGGTTATGCGAGTGTCTGACTTTTATGCTGGACTTGATGAGGTGAAGAGTGTCTATTTGTACGTGGCCAATAATCGACGATATTTGATTGAATCTAACGGTGTAGATCTGACTACTGGGGTCGGAAGGATTATTATGGAGAACCTTAAATTTTAGGTCTCTTAGGGGGTAATTATTATGAATGATGAAGTAAATATGGAATCGGTAAGCGGGATAAATGGTCCGGCTGAAGTGCCGACAGGGTCTGGATCAGCTCAATCGGCAACGACATTGACTAAGAAGTGGTACAAGAATCCGTGGGTCTGGGTAGGGATTGCGGCAGCGGTTATTTTTATTGTGGCCTGGCCGGCGTTGTTTATTAGCGGATTTTTTGATAAGGCGGATTCCGCTGAGCATGATAAGGCCGGGATGACTATGACACCAACGCCAACGGTGGCTATGTCTATGACACCTACGCCAACTCCAGTTGTAGACTCGACGCCAGTGCCTACATCAACCCCAGCTCAGGTAACTACCGCTCATTGGATGGCGCCTGATAATGGCATAGGCTTGTCCTATCCTAAAGATTGGACGGTAAAGACTGAAGTAGCGGCGAGTAAGGGGATGCCAAATATGTACGAGTATTCGTTCTCCTTTAATGGTCAAGAAGTTATGCGGGTAAATCGAGGACCTTTTGGCTTGGCAGGAGAGACGACTATTACCCCGAGTGAGATTCGAACTATTGCAACGGGTGGAATACAGGCTAATTATTATAACGCTAATCAGCAAGAAGATTATTGGTGGGGTGTGTTTACTGCGACCGATGGTGTGCAAAGCGCGGTTAAAATAAAGATTGCCAAGAGCAGTATTGATAGCAGTTTTGTCAAAGACGTACTAGCTAGCGTGACTGGACTTACGTCTCAGTTGTATCCGAAGGATATGCACATTAGCAAGTAAGCATCGGGTTAGGTGGGAAGAGAGGTCTGCTTGGTGATGTTTAAGTAGACCTTTCTTGATGGCCGCAATTTTGGTGGCTATGACTAAGTTTCACTTAATTATTTTGTCTTATAGCATTGCTTGAGTGGCTTTTAGGCCTGTTTGCTGCTATACTCGGGTTACTATGAACGATGCCCCAATTGGGATGTTTGATTCTGGAGTGGGTGGGCTTTCTGTAGCTCGGGCATTTAAGGAATTGATGCCCAGTGAGCGATTGGTGTATGTCGGCGATACGGCACGGGTGCCGTACGGTAGCCGGAATTTGAGTGATATTCGGCTTTTTTCTAAGCAGATTGTTTATTTTCTCTTGAGACAAAATGTCAAAATGATTGTGGTGGCCTGTAATACTATTACAGTAGCCTGTTTGAAAGAGCTGCAAGATATGGCGCCAGTGCCAGTGATTGGGGTGATTGATCCGGCAGTGGCTCATTTGGCGACCGTAGCTAACGGTCGAGTGGGAGTACTAGCTACTCCAGTGACAGTAGCTAGTGATGTATATGCTCGCAAGCTTAAAGCAGTTTGTCCGGAGTGGGTTGTTTGGTCCAAA
>CAZHWT010000028.1:0-17239 GCA_964536215.1 uncultured Candidatus Saccharibacteria bacterium | reverse complement strand
GAAAGGAGAGAAGGGAGGCCTAATCAGCCTCCCTTTTTATTATCATTTTATTATATAAGTACTTATATAATAACACTAAAATAACTCAGATAAAACTTTGCAACATACTCACCAACATGCCTTAGTTTAACCTGGCTTGCCTCTCGACACGAGCAGCGCGGCCAGTTTATTGGGACACAATGGGTATCACTCTATCGAATCCTTCTGCAGCCACCACCGGTTGGCGCTGTAATCGTTCAAACTCCTTAATAATGGCGGTTTCTGGCACTTGCCGGCTCCTAGCCGCATTGCGCTGCAGACATATCTCCAGGGGAGTATTAAACACTAGCGCAATAACCGTTTTGGCTCCGCCAGAACGATAAAACGCTACTTCTTCTTCACGATATTTACGCTGCGTGTTCATTCCATCTACAACGACACTCTGCTCTGCACTAAGGGCTGTTGTAATGGCCAGTTTGGCGATTTGCCAAATTTGTGGATTAAAAGACTGGTTGGTGGCATCTCGTAGGAGCCATTTCCTCAAATCATCCAAATTTATCCTCACCATACCTACCTGTTCCGCCAACGGCTTTAAATAAGTAGACTTACCACTCCCAGGCACCCCCACCGCCACAACCACCATGGGGTGGGGGAGAGAGGCAATGGTGGTCAAAATAGATTCAGACATAGTCAGGGGTTCAAAGACTCTAAAAGAACAGACCTCAAACTTCTAAAACAGGGCTGAAAGTATAGGGTTCAAATGTTTGTATTTTAAAACTGCTTTAGAATTTGAAGCTTGAATAGTGATTCTTACCCGCTATTCGAGTCCATTTGGTGGGCACACATGGACTTGAACCATGGACCTGGCGCTTATAAGACGCCCGCTCTAACCAACTGAGCTATGTGCCCTGAATAGAGACGAAACCCGGGGGACGGAGAGTGGATTATAGGCAAATCCGCGCTTCACGCCTCTTATCCCATACCCCTGTGGCTAAGCCGGATATATTATACC
Source organism: uncultured Candidatus Saccharibacteria bacterium (assembly GCA_964536215.1). Lineage (GTDB taxonomy): Bacteria > Patescibacteriota > CAZHWT01 > CAZHWT01 > CAZHWT01 > CAZHWT01. Next base: position 16,248 of record CAZHWT010000028.1, on the reverse strand, counting down.
CGATAGCGCAACCACTTTAATATGTAACGCCTATTGTCTGGACGCCCAATATGCATCGGCGCATTCATTGCTTTGACAGTCAAAATCACGTATAATCCCTGCTGAATATGGCCACTCTGTACCACAAACCAAAACCCGCCACTCCAACCCGGAAAATCACCATTCCATGGTTCAAAGTGGGCATAAATACGCTTATTCTCGGCTGCTTAGCCTATTTGGCCATCAGCTTTTATCCGACCATCTCTATCGAGCTAGGGTATTACTTTAAACAGTGGACCGCTCAAGCTGACGAATACGGTCAAATCCCCCCTAACCAAGCACCATCTTCTACCAGCCTAGGCGCCCTCTTGGCGGAGGGGCCAGCACTGCCCAATCCACCCGTCAACACCGATTTTAGCGTCATTATCCCCAAAATAGGCGTCAATACACCAGTCGTAGCCGACGTTGACCCTGGTAACAAAAAAGCCTACATGGAAGCACTTAATCACGGCGCAGCCCACGCCTTGGGCACCGTTAAGCCGGGCGAAGTTGGCAATTCCTACATCTTTGCTCACTCTACTGCCAATCCACTCAATATCGAAAAGTATGCCGCCGTCTTTACTCTCTTAAATAAGCTCAATACAGGCGATCGCATTACCACATTTTACGCCGGCAAGCGCTACGATTATCAGATAGACCAAAAATATACAGTCGATTTTAACGACGTAAGCCCTCTAACCGCCCGATTCAACCGCCCTACGCTTACGCTACAGACCTGCGACCCACCCGGTACCGAATTTCACCGCCTCATTATCGTGGCTCACCTAATCGGCAGCTATTCACACTAGCTTATAACTACTCGTTCGCGTAATGAGAGTAGGGGGACGATCCTGCGTTCCCCTCATCAGTCAGAGCTCTATTTACATATGCGCCAGAAGTACAGAGCATAGATTCCCTCCAGCTAAAAGCCACAACTAACATTCACCAATCTGTTATCTCGAGCCAGTTTCACAATCTAAGCAGCTCTAATTGTGTCCTAATAGGGAATCCTTAAACAAGGTTAGGATAACCAATCGCCTCGCCATACTACCTGTTAGTCTTGTGCCGATTTCCTACTCGTTGCTTTCTCCACACCTTTAATCCAATAAGCTCAAGATGCCAAATATATTCAATCTATCATTCACGTAGGTACTATCTAAACACATAAAAATACATCAAAAGGTGGCAAAGGGGGTCGTGGAAAAAGTAATCAAAATCCAGCCATAGAGACCGAATTAATAATCACAAACTAGTTCGCACATACATCCAAAAAGACGCCTAAGTATACACTTAGACGCCTTATGATACAGTTTATATTTTTAAAAGCTAAGTAACCAAGTAACACTTGTCCGCCTCGCGGAAATTACCAATAACAAGCGTAGCTTAAAGCTCGTCCAACTTAAACGAACTATCGTGATTCTGCTCGATGTATTTAAGATACTTTTCGGTAGTTGCCAAGCGCTTGTGACCAGCCAACTGGGAAATAACCAACAGAGAAGTGCCTTCTTTAATGTGATGGGCAATCCAGGTATGACGCAGGTCATTAACTCGGGCATTCTTGACCCCGGCAATACGCAAGTAGCGATCAATAGACGTGCGAATATTTCGCACTAACAGCGACTTGCCGGTCTTGGTAATAAACAAAGTGTCATTATCTGCCTTAGGTCGGACAGCTAAATAGGCCTTAAGAGCATCAACAGCCGCCTTGGTCAACGGAATATCACGAGCTGCGCCTTCGGTTGACACATGCAACACGCCTTCCCGCTTTTTATCGTCAATGCGAACGTCTTCCAATTTCAAGCTGGTCAACTCACCAATTCGAATACCGGTTTGCAGCAACAGCTCAACAATTGCCGAGGTGCGAACATCACCGCGACACGCATCGCGAAGAGCCCGATATTCTGTCTTAGTCAAAATTCGGGGTGGAGGAGTTTCAAACTTAGGATGTGCCAGTAAATTGGCCACATCATCAGTAATATACCCCTGTGTCTTCAAAAAACGGAAAAACGTCTTAGTGGAATTAGTTTTACGTGAAATACTTTTAGCCGTATAGCCATTTTGAGCTAACTTATTCATAAAGGCCTGTAGGTCTTCTTTAGTAGCTTCGTGCGGCTGGATTTTTTCTGATTCGGCCAAAAAGTCGACTAGCTGCTCGATGTCCTTGCCGTAAGCCAAAATAGTCGAAGGGGATCGACGATTTTGTTTGAGGCTATCAACAAATTGTTGGTGCGCTTCTTTAAGACTTGCCATAAGGCCTATAATATATCAGCTTATTCATTACTTGTCAACATCTTTTTATTAAACCAATCCCCGTGTAATTAAATTCAACTATGTAGCAACAATATAACTACCAGTTTGCCAGGCTTAAGCGGGTTAGTCTAAACTATTAAACACAGGCCAATTTTTATTAACGCAAAGCCTGCTAACGACTGCCCATGCCAGAAAAGCCAACTATTGCCTCCAAACCATTGCTACTCATTTTGCCAGCCATCCTATTGGGATATTTTAGTTTGAATATTGCCTCAACTATATATCATAGCCTACAAAGTAATCAGCGCCTTCAGCAATTACAACAAGAAGTCGTCAAGCTGAGGCAGAAGCATGACCAGCTCCAGGATACCCTAAAGTATCAACAAACCAGTCAGTTTGTAGAGCAGCAGGCGAGAGATAGCCTGAGCATGGCTCGACCCAACGAAACCGTCGTCATTTTCCCCCGTCAAGATCAAGCTGTTCTCGGATCCGCCACCTCATCTCATTCATCGTCCAGTAGTTCTCATCCTCCAGCCAACTTTCAAGCCTGGATCGAACTATTTACAAAATAGGCCACCAATCCTCTACTCATTCACAACTACACCAGAACCCTAATCCCATTCGAGCACTAATGAGGAGCCCACCCAATCGCCCCAACCCCTTCACCCTTCAACCCTCAACCTCTAACCTTCAACCCTCAACCTCCTTCAACCATATAACCAGAAATCCACACCCAACAGCCCGCCCCCCAGTGGGAGCAAGTTGCCCTTTCTCCGCCTCTATGCTATAGTGCCCAAGCGCAAATCGTCGACGGGCGGTAGAGCAGTGGTAGCTCGTGGGGCTCATAACCCCAAGGTCGTTGGTTCGAATCCAACCCGCCCCACCAAAAGAACTATTTAATGAGTCGTGAATATTGGTAGCCTCGTATTAGCTATTCATTCATAATTCCAGTATTCAAGATTTATACTTCATCTTTCCGCAGCGCCCGCGCGCTGCCTCGGGCCAGCGTAGCTCAGTGGTAGAGCAGCGGACTCATAAGCCGTTGGTCGCAGGTTCAAGTCCCGCCGCTGGCACCAAGAGGTCTGTTTGTACGATGTACTAACAGACCTCTTGGTGTATCTATCCAGTACCTCCAATATCCCATTTCCCAATACCCCCAATAATCCCAAAACCCCCAATACGCCTTTTCCCCATGCTTCCCCGGACCCCAAGGATACCTAGGTAAGTAGTGAGTGGTGGAGCAGTATAGGCGAATTGCGAATTACTCAATCGAATAAACCCCGATTAAATCGGGGTAAATGAATAAACGAATTACGTTTTACCCTAACCGCTAAACCCCACGCCCCTTGCCTCTGGCACTCTCTCTGCAAATATGATAAGCTAAAGTGGTTAAAAAACTACAAGAGTAAGGGGATATTCTCCCAAAAGGATTGTTCTAAAATGTCAGAAAAAACTCCCATGCCACCGGTCCCGCAAGGACCTCAAGTCCCGCCGCCACCATCCAACAACTGGATGGATAATACCCGCAATTATATTGTCTACGCGCTTATTGCTATAGTTGGCATCGTCTTGCTGTCCAACTATGTTCTGGGCGATCAGGCGACTCAACAAAAGATTGACCTATCTCAGGCTATGAAAGACATTAAGGCAGGCCAAGTCTCCAAGGCCGAAATTGATGGCGACCTTATCACCCTTGACTACAAAGACGCAGATACCGACAAAATCGCCCGCAAAGAACCAACCGTCGACTTTACTACTATTCTCAAAAATTACGATATTGACCCCAACTCCATCCCCACTCAAGTAAAGGGGGAGAGTGCTGCTAGTTTCTGGGTTAACGCACTTATTAGCATTTCACCTTTTATCCTTATCGGCGCCTTTATTTTCTTTATTATTCGCCAATCCCGTAGTGCTTCCGGCTCTCTGTTCCAGTTTGGTCGTTCTAGGGCTAAGCTCTTCACTCAGGACAAGCCACGCACTAAATTCAAGGATGTCGCCGGCGTAGACGAAGCCAAGCAGGAGTTAGAAGAGGTCATTGAATTCCTCAAAAAACCCGAAAAGTTTGCCAAGCTGGGCGCCAAAATTCCCAAAGGCGTTCTACTGGTCGGCCCTCCTGGTACTGGTAAAACTCTCTTAGCCCGAGCCATCGCCGGAGAAGCTGGTACGCCGTTCTTTTCCATCGCTGGTAGCGAGTTCATGGAAATGCTGGTTGGCGTCGGAGCTAGTCGTGTTCGCGACTTGTTCGAAACTGCCAAAAAAGCTTCACCATCTATTATCTTCATTGACGAAATCGATGCCATTGGCCGTCAGCGCGGTGCCGGCTTAGGTGGAGGACACGACGAGCGCGAGCAAACCCTTAACCAGATCCTGGTCGAAATGGACGGCTTTGAGTCTAATACCAACGTTATTGTTATTGCCTCAACCAACCGTCCCGATGTGCTTGATCCAGCCCTGCTTCGCCCTGGTCGGTTTGACCGCCGCGTCATTATTGACCTACCCGACCTGGAGGGCCGCAAAGCCATTATTAGCATTCACATGCGCAATAAACCAATTGCTAAAGACGTGGACGTTAACAAAATTGCCCGCCGCACCATTGGCTTCTCTGGAGCAGACCTAGAAAATATGCTCAACGAAGCTGCCATCGCCGCGGCTCGCAAGAATGCTAAAGAAATTACGGCTCTTGACCTAGAAGACGCTGCCACCAAGGTAAAAATGGGTCCTGAAAAGCGCCGTTTACAGTCCGACGAGGACAAAAAAATGACTGCCTATCACGAGGGTGGTCACGCTATTGTAGCCCACTTTATGCCCGAAACGGACCCAGTCCACCGCATTACCATCGTTTCCCGCGGTATGGCCTTAGGCTACAACCTCATTCTCCCTACGATAGACCGCTATAACGAAACCAAAACTCGCCTTTTCTCGGTCATTGCCTATGCTATGGGTGGTCGAGCTGCCGAGGAGCTCATTTACAACGAGCAAACCACTGGCGCCTCCAACGACTTCGAAAAGGCCACGCAAATTGCCCGTGACATGGTTACTCGTTATGGCATGAGCAAGATTGGCCCCATCAACCTGGAAAAGAGCGAAGAAATGGTCTTCTTGGGCCGCGACATGGGCGAGCGGACCAGCTACTCCGAAGAGACTAATCGTCAGATAGATGAAGAAGTTAAGCGCATTCTTGACGAAGCCTACCAACAAGCCATCGACATCCTCAAAAAGCACCGTGCCAAGCTGGACGAATTAGTTGACAAGCTCATGGAACAGGAAACCCTAGAAGGCGACGAATTCGAAGCCCTCATGGGTAAGTAGCGCTCGCGCTACTTACCCAGTTTGCACGTTGGCTCGTACCATAAAAGATTCATTCATCCAGCAAACGCGCAAATGGGCAAACGCCCTAGAACCTAGAACCTAAAACCTAGCTCCTAACTCCCCATGCCTTCTTCTCGCCCCTCCCAGAAACTCCTCCTTATCGACGGCAATGCCCTCATGCATCGCGCCTACCATGGCGTTCCACCGCTCACAACTGGCAGTGGGGAACAAGTCAACGCCATTTTTGGCTTTATGATGCTTTTCCTCAGGGCTGTTCAAGACCTACAACCGGACTATGTCATGTTCGCCTTCGACCGCTCCGCCCCCACCTTTCGCCATCAGCTTTCCGCCGACTACAAAGCTACTCGTCAGAAAATGGACGAAGACCTGGCCAAGCAAATTCCTCGCCTTAAACAGGTCGTAGCCGCCTTTGACCTACCAGTCTTTGAAACAGATGGCTTTGAGGCCGACGATATTATTGGCACCATTGCGCATATCGCCAATCAAAAGCCCAACCTGCACACCTATATCCTGACTGCCGACATGGACGCTACTCAGCTCGTTAACGACCGCACCAGCGTCTACACCGCCAAGCAAAAGCTCTCCGAGGTTGTCACTTACGACATCGAAGGGGTCAAAGCTAAATTCGGCGGCTTGGCTCCTTCCCAGATTGTCGACTACAAAGCGTTGCGCGGCGACACTTCCGATAACATTCCCGGAGTCCCCGGTATTGGCGAAAAAACAGCTACTCAGCTTTTAGCTGAGTATCAAGATCTAGATTCTGTCTATGCTAACATTGAAAAGTTAAAACCAAGAACACAAGAGTTACTCAAAAGTGGTAAAGAATCAGCCTACTTATCCAAAACCTTAGCCACCATAAAAACTGACGTACCACTCGAGGTCGACTTTGACAGCAGCGATACGCATAGTTACAACGCAGACGAAGTAACCCAACTCTTCCAAGAGCTAGAATTCCGCTCTCTCATTCCCAAGTTGCCGGCTGCCAGTGGACAGCCCAACCTAGCCAGTCAGACCGAGGCTGCTCCCACCGATTACCAGCTAATTGAAAGCAGAGAACAGCTAGTCAAAGTCCTGGCCGACCTCAAGAAGTCGTCGCACGTCGCCTTTGACACCGAGGGCACCAGCCTTAGTCCTTGGGACGGTCGCATTATTGGGGCCTCTCTCTCAGTCAAAGAGCATACCGGCTTTTACATTCCCTGGACCGACTGGTCTGAGCCACTACTCAAAGACTTCTTCCAGGACAACTCCATCGCCAAGGTTGCCCATAACGCCAAATTCGACGTCGAAATGCTGCATCAGGCTGGCGTCCAAGTTAGCAACGTCACCTTTGACACCATGATCGCCGCCTATATTCTCAAAGAGGGGTTGGGACGCTTTGGCCTTAAAGAATTGGCCTTTAACGAATTTGGCATCAATGCCACGCCCATTACCGAACTCATCGGCACTGGCGCTAATCAAAAAACCATGGACCAAGTCCCAGTCGAGCAGGTCGCCCCATATGCAGCTGCCGACGCCGACCACACCTGGCAACTTTTTCAACTCTACCAAAAACAGTTCCAGACCCAGCCCAAGCTCAAAGAGCTGTTCGACAGCATAGAAATGCCCGTGGCCAAGGTCTTAGCTACTATGGAGGAAACGGGTATTCTTCTCGATGAAGCCCTGCTCAAGCAAATGTCTCACGACCTTGGCAAGCAACTCATGCAGCTCGAAAGCGGCATTTACGACGCCGTCGGTCATCATTTTAATATCAACTCTCCCAAACAATTAGCCGAAGTCTTATTCGACCAACTCGGCCTGCCCAACAGTAAAAAAACTAAAACTGGTCGCTCCACCGACGAATCAGTTCTACAGAGCCTCAAAACCGCTCACCCCGTTGTCGATATGATTCTGCAGTACCGAGAGCTATATAAGCTCAAATCCACCTATATTGAGGCCTTACCAGCCCAAGTTAGCCCCATCGACGGTCGCTTGCACACCTCTTACAGTCAAGCTGTCGCCGCCACAGGCCGCCTGTCATCGTCCAATCCCAATCTGCAGAACATTCCCATCCGCACCGAAGCCGGGCGCCGTATCCGCGAAGCCTTTATTGCCGACCCCGGCCATCAACTTCTCTCAGTCGACTACTCGCAAATTGAACTACGCCTCCTGGCTCACGTCAGCAACGATCCAGCCCTGCTCGACGCTTTTAAATCCGGCCAAGATGTTCACGCTGCCACCGCCGCCAAAGTCTTTAATAGCCCCGTCGACCAAGTGACGCCCGACCAGCGCCGAGCCGCCAAAACCATTAACTTTGGCATCATGTACGGCCAGTCCGCCCATGGACTGTCTGTGCAACTAGGCATTACTCGCGCCGAAGCTGCTCAGTTTATCGAGGATTACTTTGCCGTCTATCAAGGCGTCAAAAAGTACTTGGACGATTCCATTAAACAAGCCCACCAACAAGGCTTTGTTGAAACCCTATCAGGTCGCCGCCGCCGCATCCCCGAACTTACCTCTTCCAATTATCAAATCCGCAGCGGGGCAGAGCGCATGGCCATTAACATGCCCATCCAAGGCACCGCCGCCGATATCATTAAAATTGCCATGGTCAACATTCAAAACCACCTAGAAGAGCATAACACCACCACCAAAATGCTCCTCCAAGTCCACGACGAACTAGTCTTTACCGTCCCACCCGACGAGCTGGATACGATTCTCCCCGTCATCAAGAAATACATGGAATCCGCCATGGATCTCTCCGTCAAACTAGAAGCCGAAGCCAAAATCGGCCACAACTGGGGCCAGATGGAGAAAGTTGCTTCATAATAACCAACTTGATAGTCGAAACATAAGGATTGAATAGAAAAGTTGCTCGATAAAACACAATTGCTATAATCAAGAGATTATTTAAATAAATTATATAAGAATAGACAATAATAAGGTATAATTTAATCAGAATCAGAATCAGAATCAGAATCAGAATCAGAATCAGCCTAAAATTAAACCACCTACCATTCGAGCAATGTCGAAAACTCTCCTCAACGCTTTTCGACTCCGCTCGAAAGTAACTAAAACCTAAAACCTAGCCTCTCCCATGCCTGAACTCCCTGAAGTTGAAACCATCGTCAAAGGCCTCGCCCCCGCCATCGTCAATAAAACCATCTCAGACATTGAGGTGTTTTTACCCAAAACTATTTGGCTGGATTCGATCAGGGCAACAGGCGATAGGGAAGTAGAGCAAATAAAAGCTATCCTGACGGGCAAAACAATTACCGCTATCACTCGAAGGGGCAAAATGATAATCGTCCACACCTCAGATGAAACCGTCATGCTCATTCATCTAAAAATGACCGGACAACTCATCTTTGTCGACCAAAACCAGCACCGCATTGCCGGCGGTCATCCTAACGCTGACATGATAAATCAGTTGCCAGTCAAATCCACCCGCCTCGTTTTTAATTTCTCCGATAAGTCTAAGCTATACTTTAATGATCAGCGCCAGTTTGGGTATATTAAAATCCTCCTCGCTAACGCTTTGGAATCACATACTGCTTATACATCGTTTGGCCCAGAACCGTTAACAGATGATTTTAACGAACACTATTTTAGTTCAAAAGTAAAACAACACCCTAGGCTAAAGATTAAGCAAGTTCTTTTGGACCAATCTATTATCGCCGGGGTCGGCAACATATACGCTGACGAAAGCTTGTTTATGGCTAAAATCCATCCAGCTACAGCAGCCGGACAGCTCACCCAAGCTCAAACTAAAACGCTCCTTAACACTGTTAAAGAAGTTTTGGCTATTGGTATTAAATACAACGGCACATCCAGCCAGCATTATGTTGACGTCAATGGCCAGCAGGGAACTATGCAAGATCACCTCCAGGTCTATCGTCGAGCCGGTCAGCCCTGTCCCATCTGCGGCACTTCGATCGAGCGAACAGTCGTCGGCGGCCGTGGCACTCACTTTTGCCCCCATTGTCAACCCAGTTAAGGACAAGTAAAGCGCATAGCGCTATGTATGTTTCTAATGAGGATAAATTACCAAACCACCAGTGCGCGCCTCAGATAGCTCATGTACTGACACTTCTAGGTATGGTATGATCTCAACACGGAGAAAATAAAAATTCTATTTTTCTATTTTCTATTTTCTACTTTCTAGATTCTAGATTCTTATATTCTAACCTCAAGCCCATGCGCATCCTCTTTGTCTCTGACTGGTACACTCCCGACCTAGGTGGCGTAGCCCGCCAGACTGAAAATCTCGGCCGCACCCTAAAGGATAAAGGACACCAGGTCCTCGTAGCTGCCCCCAGCTTGTCTCGGCAGGCTAGCCGAGGCGAGGAGTACGGCCTAGACACTCAGCGCTTTCCTGCTTTTTTATCGCCTTACCATGCCGACATCTTCCGCATCTCATACGTGCCGTACCGCCGCATGCGCAAGCTAATGCAGGAATGGCAACCAGACATTGTTCACGTTCAAACTCCGCTTACTCTCGGGTATAGCGCTCTAAAAGCTGCCAAATCGCTAGGCATTCCATCGACTTTCACGTATCACATCTTCATTTACCATTCCAAAGGCAAGTGGTGGAGAACGGGAGACTTGCTCTATTGGAAGTATTGGCGACACCTTTTCCGACAGGCGGATGTCGTAACCGTACCATCCCAATCAACGATTGATTATTTGCATCAGGATTACGGCCCAATGCCATTAACCTGCGTACCCAACGGTATAGACCTTGCCCAGTATGGCCAACGCTCGATGAGCAAAGAGCAAGCTAAAGATAAGCTAAAGTTAACCGGCAAAACTGTTTTCTTCATTGCCGTCCGACTTTCACCCGAAAAAAGGTTAGAGGACGCCATTCGCGGCTTTCACCAGGTCCCGGGCGAGCAGGTAACCTTTTGTATCGCTGGAGATGGTCCTCTAGCCAAGTCCATGCGTCAACTGGTCGACCAGCTCGGCGAGACTCGCGTTAAATTCTTAGGTCAGCTCGACCGGCAGCAAGTGATTGACTACTACCAGGCCACTGATGCTTGCCTTTTCCCTTCGCCAATTGAGAACCATAGTATTGCCATGCTTGAAACACTCGCCTTTGGTATTCCTATTCTTGGTGCCAACGCTGGCGGCATCGGAGCTACTCTAACCGATGGTGTCGACGGCATGCTATATCCTCCTCGCGACCCAAACGCTATAGCTGACAAAATTAGGGCCTACCTAGCCCTATCTTTGGCCGACCGTCAGCACATGGAGCAAGCCGCCCGGCGCACTGCCGAACAGTTTGACTTCGACACCGTATCCAAAAAATATCTCGACCTCTATCAAGAAGTTATCAACCGTCGCCAATCAAACAAATCTTGATCTCGTACCACTGCTACCACAAACTGGCTCGCAAGTAGGCAAGTAGGCAAACTACACCCTTGATCAAGCGTACCTATAGCCACACAGACTGCTCACTTTCCAGCTGTGTAGTATAATTCCCTCAGCATTATCAAACATACATTCAGCTTACTATGCGCATTATTATCGTCGCCGACCTATATTATCCCTTCATAAACGGCATTGTCCGTCAAGTCGAAGGCCTAGCTTTGGCCCTTAAAAATGACGGCCACGATGTCCTCATAGTCGCTCCGGGCCGTCGAGGTCAACCTGAACGGGAAGTTCGAGAGGGGATAGACCACTGGACCATTCCTAGTGTTAAAGGTGTGATTAGTCCCGATTTAAACATTGCCCGCCCCATCTTTCGACGTTTTGACAAGATTGTCTCGACTTGGCAACCCGACGTAATTCACATCCAATCCGAGCTATTCATCGCCCAAGCCGCTAAGCGTAGTGCCAAAAAATACCGCATTCCATATTTATTCACCTATCATAACTTCACCTATCAATCTAAAGGCAAGTGGTGGCGACCAGCCGACTTAGCCTATCAGGTCTATCTAAAGCAATTGTATGGCAATCGCGTTATTACTGTGCCAGCCCAATCGACAATTGAATTTCTAACCCGCGAATATGGCCCTAAGAACTACCTCTATATGCCTAACGGCATCAATCTAAGCCAATTTAGTCGTCGCCAACGCTCCAAAGCCGAAGCTAAACAAGAGCTGGGTCTAAGCGGTAAAAAGGTCTTTATTTATATCGGTCGTCTTTCAGTTGAAAAACGCGTTATTGACGGTATAACCGGCTTCCATAACCATCCTGACCCAGATATTCGCTACATTGTCGTCGGAGCTGGCACGCAGCTTAAGCACTTAAAAGACATAGCTGCTAATTGGCACGACGACCGGATTGTGTTCACTGGAAAGCTAGAGAAAGACCAGGTCAGGATTTACTACGAGGCCGCAGACGCCTGTCTATTTCCTTCGCCAGTTGAAAATCACAGCATTGCCATGTTAGAAGCGCTCAGTTTTGGCATCCCCATTCTTGGCGCCAACGCTGGGGGGTTGGGCACAACTCTTCATCATGGCATAGACGGATTATTGTTCCCACCATTTAGTCCGCCAGCAGTAACTAAGGCAATAAGTCAGTACTTAGCAATGTCAAGCCAAGAGCGACAAAGGATGTCGGAGCAGGCAGCTATCCTCGGAGAAAAATTCGACCTTAAAACGTTAGTTAAGCAGTATGTTGACTTGTACCACCTCACTATCCAACAACGCTCAGACCAAACCACTAAGCGACAGCTAGCCGATCTACTTAAGCGCATCAAAGCAAGTATTTCTATCTAGCTCACCTCGTCCTAATGTTACTTCTCCTCGATCAATTTTGGCCTTGGCTCTTAATCGGCGGCATTCTTTTGCTTGCCGGCATTGCTTCGGCAAACCTAAGTCTAAAAGAGTGGCTTGGTTTTATTGTTTCACTGCCATTTACCCTAATACCGGATTCGACTAAGACAGAAAAAGCTCAACTAGACAGCCAATCAGCCGAAGAAGTTGTCACTGCTAACCCGGGCTGCATTCTTATTTTGACTGGAGTAGCACTTATTACATTTGGAATTTTTAGGTGGATATTGTAAGAATGCGGGAATTGTGCGGGAATTGACAAATTAAATAGTATCCTGCACCATATAACTATCTAAATTTTAGATAAAAGTGAAAGTATGGACACATTTTTACCTCGGTTCACCATTACTCCAGCCATGTTAAGAGATGTATCTCAGCTTGAAGCAGCTCGAGAGCTAATTGCCAACGCTTCACTCATCCCAGCCTGGGAGCGACAGTTTAAAGAAGAGGCCATGGTACGCCAAGTTTTTCATTCCACCCATATTGAGGGCAATCCACTCAGTTTTACAGCTGCTCAACAAGTAATCGATGGACAATCCATACCTACGGCCAGAGATCGCGACATTCAAGAGATTATCAATTATCGCAATGTAGTCAAATATATCAACGAATACCGCCTTCCTCAGCTTAATCCTCAGATCTTGCTTCGATTACATCAAATTATAGTTGAGAAAATTTTACCTCCGGAGCAGGCGGGAGCATTTCGTCAGGTTAATGTCGCTATCGTCAATAATAAAACTCAGCAAAATGTATTTAAACCACCAGCATCAGCAGAAGTTCCAGCTCTCGTAGATAGGTTCTTCGACTGGTTAAATAGCTCCTCTGCAGCCGAATTGCCGGCTCCTTTAAAAGCAGCTGTTAGCCATTATGAACTGGTCAGAATTCACCCCTTTGTTGACGGCAACGGCCGCACTACCCGAGTTATGGCCATGCTAGTCTTGTATCAAGGCGGCTATGACAAACAATTTTTTTGTTTGGATGAATACTACGACCGTGATGCTGCAGCCTATTACCAGGCTCTGCAGTCAGCCAACGAAACCCAAGACTTAACAGCTTGGCTGGAATACTTTATTCACGGCCTAGCCGTAGAATTTAATCAGGTAAAAGGTCGCGTGATTGAACTTAGTCGCGACCACGCTCTTAAAAAGAGAGTCGGTCAAATTGCTCTCAATGACCGTCAAATCAAGCTACTTACGTACATTGAAGAATTTGGCCAGATTGCCAACACCGACTGGCAGCAGCTGATTCCTAACGTTTCAGATGATACAATACTACGGGACATCAAAGACCTTATGACCAAAAAGCTAGTCAAAAAGCGCGGCAAAACCAAAGCTGCGTACTATGTCCTAAAGTAGTCAATTGTAAATCGTATATCGTAAATCGCACATATTATTCGCATTTCGATTTACGATATACGATTAACAATAAATCGCAACGCATGCATTTCTCCGATTTCGCCCTCCAACTAGATAAGCTCGAACAGACCACCAAGCGCACCGAGCTAATTGCCATTCTGGCCGAGCTATTTAGCCGGGCTCAGCCAGATGAGATCCAGCCGATGGTCTATCTCTGTCAAGGTCGTCTAGCTCCATTCTTTGAGCCTCTTGAATTTGGCATGGGCGAAAAACTGGTCGCTCAAGCCATCGCCCAGGCCACCAATCAAAATAGGGAAGAGGTAACGGCCCAATACGGTAAATTAGGCGATCTAGGGCTAGTCGCTCAGCAGTACATCAACCGTCAGCCCAGTCAGCTTACTATCACTCAAGTATTCGACCAGCTTAAAATCATTGCCCAAACCGCCGGATCTGGCTCAATAGACAAGAAAATTGATTTTTTGGCTAGCTTACTGAGCAACATGGGTCCTATTGAAGCCAAGCACGTCACTCGTATTCCTGTTGGTGCGCTTCGACTTGGCATTGGAGACCCGACACTGCTAGATGCCTTTTCAATGGTGAAGGCCGGCGACAAGAGTCTCCGACCTCAACTGGAGCGAGCCTACAGTGAAACTAGCGACCTAGGTATGATTGCCCACGTCCTGTGGCACGATGGTATTGAGGCTGTTAACAAATTGCGCGTTAGCGTCGGTCGGCCATTGCGCTCCCAGCTAACCGAAAGATTGCCCACCCCCACCAAAGTGATTGAAAAACTGGGCGAAGTAGTTGTGCAGACCAAATATGACGGTTTCCGGGTTCAGATTCACAAACAAGGTGATCAAGTCGAAATATATTCCCGCAATTTAGAAGACATGACCCATATGTTCCCGGACATTATCCAAGGAGTTTTAGAGCAGGTTCCAGCCAAAACAGCCATTTTCGACGGCGAAGCCATCGCCTATAACGAAGCCAGTGGCGAGTTTTATCCCTTTCAAGAAACCACCAAGCGACGTCGCAAGCATGGAGTGGAGGATGCTGCTCAGGCGTTGCCACTTAAGGCTTTTATCTTTGATTGTATGTATCTCGATGGTCAGCCGTTGCTAGACCTATCCTACACTGATCGGTTAAAAGTTCTAGACTCATCTATTAATGACGGAAACACGCTAATTATTTCAAATAGCGAACTAGTTAGTTCCTCAGAAAGGCTCGACGTGCTCTTGCAAGAGGCAATAACTGAAGGTCTAGAAGGACTAGTAGTTAAACGCCCAGATTCACCGTATCAAGCCGGTGCCCGAAACTTTAACTGGGTTAAGCTTAAGCGCCATTCTAGTGGAGAGCTCCATGACACTATTGATTGTGTCGTTCTCGGCTATATCTATGGTCGGGGCAAGCGGACTGCTTTTGGCGCCGGCGCTCTGTTGGTCGGTGTGTATGATGCAGAGGCGGACGAATTTAAAAGCGTCAGCAAAATCGGCACTGGCCTGACTGATGCCGAGTGGCAGGAAATTCACGCCCGCTGCGATAAAATTGCCACCGATTCCAAGCCAGCCCGCATAGATTCTAATATCATTCCTTCCGTCTGGGTCGAACCAGAAGTAGTCATTGAAATCCTAGCCGACGAAATTACTCGCTCACCTCTGCACACCGCTGGCAAAGTCGAGGACCAGCCTGGCTACGCCTTACGCTTCCCTCGCTTAATCAGCTTCCGCGCTAGCGACAAGCAAGCCGAAGACGCCACCACCGTCAAGGAATTAGTAGAATTATTTGAACAACAAGGACAAAAATAGGCCCAACAATAGGTAAATAGTTAGATGGTATCAGTCATAAGCATTGAGTGATAAACGGGCAATAACAGAGTAATTCAAAAGGAAGACTAGAGCCAAGAATACAGTTCAAAATTCAAAAATTAAATTTATAAATCAATACAATCCTCACCCGTCATTCCGAGACCGGCTAAACAACCCTACCTGTCATCTGATGTACACAACTTCGAAGATATCTTTGCTGCGAATAACACCACCAACATCAAATCACTTTAACCTTTAACCTACACTTTCGACTCGTACCTTTTAATTTTTAATCTTTAACGTTAACCCACAAACTTCTCCCATTCTACCGTCTTGACAATCCTCCACAAGTGCGCTATCATTCGGAAGCTGATTAAGAAAGCGGGTGCCACTTCAGGCGCTAAGCTCTTTTTCAGGGGTAAATTATTTGCGGTCACTTCCATTATTGTTTAGAAGACCGCATTTCTTTTTATCCATGTAAGCACTTTGTCAACTGCATAACGACAGGGATGTTTTATCTGTACGTAATCAAAATTTTACGTGGCAGGAAACATTTCCTAAAACTAGAAATTGATTACGTCAGTTCAATTATTGTAACCAAACCATCCGTCCCGTAAGGGTCGGATTGAGAGTTTCAACCTTTCATTTATGGTAACTGGGCTTCGGTCCACTATCGTAAATATATATTTGAGAGTTTGATCCTGGCTCAGGATGAACGCTGGCGGCGTGCCTAACCTA
>CAZHWT010000027.1:10660-17247 GCA_964536215.1 uncultured Candidatus Saccharibacteria bacterium | reverse complement strand
TTTCTTGCGTCTTGAACCTTTGTTTGGCATTTGGACTCTTGCTCCTTGGCATTTACGTACCCTACTTGCCTACTCCCTACTCGCCTACTCGCCTACTCGTAACTTCGTAATTGGTTATTAGTTACTTTCCGCCAGAGGCGGACAGGAGTTAGTTGGCTATTCGTTTGTTCGTTATTCGTTCCCGAATCTCGTACTTCAAAATACAATCAATGCTTGCCCCCTCTCCTTCATATTGTATACTGTATAGAACACACCACGCAGCAACCGTTAGTCCTCATGTCCACTGTCCCCTCCACGCCTCTTACTCAGGCAAAACAAAAGTCCAAACCACCTGCTTGGCGACGTATTCTGGCTACCAAGCGCAATCGCATTATTCTAGGTTCTGTTGGCGTTGTTTGTATCGGCATGGCCATCAGCCTGGCTTGGTTTTTACTTAATAACCAGCCACAAACGGTCAGCAATATAGCTACATCACCCACCCCCACCCCAACTCCTACCAATATTCCCAAAGACACTCCCAATCCACTCAACGGCGTACTTTACACAGCCAATCAAGCGGCCAAATTTTTAGATAAGCAACCAATAGCTGTCATGGTTGAAAACCATGTCCAAGCCCGGCCACAGTCAGGTCTACAAGCTGCTGAAGTCATCTACGAGGCAATGGCTGAAGGCGGCATCACTCGCTTTATGGCCCTCTATTTAGCTAATAGTCCAGACAAAATCGGTCCAGTTCGGTCAGCCAGGCTTCACTTTGTTAACTGGGCGGCTGAATACAACGCTGCGTATGGCCACTGGGGCGGCAGCAACGAAGCCCTGGCATATTTGCGCAGCCACACTCAACCGCGCGACATCGATCAATTTTTATACAGCAATGCTTTCTGGCGAGACTACTCAGGTGGCAAGCCATTAGAACATACGGGCTATACATCGGTCAGTAAGATCCGCTCCGTACTCTCAGCCAAAAACTGGCAACAGCCCATCGATATAGACAGCTGGACTTTTAAAGACGATGCTCCAACCGAATCATCCCAAGTCCTCTCACTCAATTTCTTAGGCACCAGGGGATACGCCGCTCAATTTACGTACCGCCCAGAGACCAATGATTACAGTAGAGTCACTGGGGGATCACCGCACATAGACGCCAGCACCAACACCCAACTCACCGCCAAAACTATAGTCCTCCTCTGGCAAAAGGTAACCAACTACACCGACAGCAACGGCCATCCAGCCGTCACAGTCAACAATATTGGCAGTGGCCAAGCAGCTATTATTCAAGACGGAACCGCCCAAACTGGCCTCTGGTCCAAAGCCAGCACCAACAGTCGAACCACTCTAACCGACGCCTCAGGCCACCCCCTCCCCCTCAACCGTGGCAAACTCTGGGTCATCTCCGTCCCCATTGGCTCCAGTGTCACATACTAAAGGCTTATCGAAGAAAGGTTATTCGTTTCTTCGTTTATTCGTTTATGCGTTTCTTCGTTTGCTCGTTTGCTCGAGGCCTCGTTATTCGAAAGTGCTTGCGATTTACCCCGATTAAATGGGTTTGCGATTAGCGATCTACGATTAACGATTAACGATTTATTTGGCATTTGGACTCTTGCTCCTTGGCATTTAACTTGCCCACTCCCGACTTGCCTACTTGCCTACTTGCCTACTCACCTACTCGCCTACTCCCCACTCACCCATGCGCAATTCGTACCTCCGCAGCCTCCGGCTGCATAACTCAAATGTATGTCATAATAGACCCATGCCACCTCATGCAGCTAAAATCTTGTTCATCTGCTACGGCAACATCTGTCGCAGCCAAATGGCCGAAGGTTGGTATAACCACTACACTGACAGCTATCAAGGCAGCAGTGCCGGCACCAACCCTATCACCATCCACATGTTCCGCCAACCTACCGACGAAGCCATTCAGGTCATGGCAGAAGAAGGTGTCGACATAAGCCATCAGACCGTCAAGCCTGTTACTCCAGAAATGGTTGAGCAAGCCGACAAAGTGGTGGTATTTTGCGATTTGGACGAATGTCCCGAATTTATCGTCAACAGCCCCAAAACCATTCATCGCCCCGTCCCTGACCCCTTCGCCAAAAATATAGACGAATACCGCTCCGCCCGTGAACAAATCCGGCTCATTGTTCAAGAACTAATAAAACAACAGACTGATCGCTAGCTCGTTTGCTCGTTTACTCGAGGCTTCGCTATTCGAATCAGGTTGCCGTTTGCGGTTTACAGTTTGCGGTTTACAGGTTGAGATTAGCGATTAACGATCAACGATTTATTTGGCATTTGGACTCTTGTACCTTGTCACTTTACCTACCGCCTTGCCTAATCAGCCAAGCTATGGTAGAGTACTCCCTAGATGCAACTTTGCATCGCCCAGAAAAAAGCGAACTGTGGAGGGAAAAATGCAGTTCAATCGCTTGTTTCGCCCACTTCAAAAGACGTCGTCGCTTAGCGAGGCCGACATAATCCGATTGCAACAGCAGTATGCTCGTTCAGTATTGTGGTCAAACCGCAATAGTCAACAGTTGGGTCGCATTTGTCCTACAGATGTGCCACAATCACTGGTCCCAACCGCACAGGTTGCCCAGCTTCAACTCTTTAACTTTTGGCATAGCCAGATCATAACAAAGGCCAAGCTGCTGCTACCAAAGCAATCAGCCGTAGAATAGCAACTCTCTGCCTTGCCACAGCTAAAAACAACATTATTGCATTTTAGCCTGTTGACAAGCAGAAACAACTTAGCTACCATCACTTCAAGCCTAGGCGCGTTGGTCAAATTAACCGATTCCCTATGCTGGTAGGGAAGACACGTGCTCAAAGTTGGACGAACAAACGCAGGAGGGAAGATCGTGGAAGTCCTACAAGACCGTTCATTCTGGGGCATAGTTGGCGTCGTCATCATGATATCCGTTGTCTTCTTTTCAAGCAAAAATCCAGAAGACGAACATCGACGCGCTCTCAAAGCGGCAGGAGCCAAAGAAGCAAAGGAAGACGACCGAGAAGAGGAGTTCACCACTGTGGCAATTTAGCACAAAAGGTGGTGAAGGAATTTTTTCGTTTTGGTGATTACTGTTAGCCAGTGCCGGTTGACAGAAATCAGCAAAAGAGGAGATGAGGCATGGTTGGTCACACCACTAACCGCTCAGATCGCTTCAGAGAAGCGACCATACAGCAAAATAAGGCTAAGAGAGATCTCAATGATCATCTCAAGCGAAGGGGTCGCCTAGCGACCCCATCTTTCTGTCTACGCACATGGTGGCTACGACGGCAGTTGCGTCGCAAGGAGGAAATCTTCTCGCAGCTATTCAACACGGCCGTACGACCACAAACTACCGAACCATCGCTGGGGAAGATGGGGCTGCTTGGTCGTCACGGCGCCCAATTATTGGCCATTAGGCAAGCTGGCTCGCCCATCACAACCAAACTTCGATCGCGTTGACACAATCTCACATCAATGTTCCGACCGGCTCAGACCGGTCGGAACCAAATGTTTATAACGTAAAGACACCCAGACCGCTCAGCATATCCAAAAACTATCTGCTTACTAATATATTTGTATTGCCAAACCAGGTACTCTAACTCAAGTCGTATCAACCAGATACAAGCTTTGGCATTCCCTTGAACTATCTCAATAAATACGCAATCTGAGACTTGTGCTCTACACAAAGTTATGTGAAAGCAGTAAAAAACCCGGCCGAAGACTCGACCGGGGATAAAAGCACCATCACAGTTTATACAGCGCCTAATAGACTATCAGGCCAGAGTCGCCGCAGCTGGCATCTTGTCAGCCTTTCCCAGCACCTCTTGCACTAGCGCGCTAACCTTGCCGGGCAAAGAAGACAACAGCGCCTCTATCCCAACCCTCAACGTTTCCTCGCCAAGAATAATGGCAGGAAACAGCAGTTCATCGAAGGAATATAGCTGCGCTTCGGTTCTAGCACCCGGCCGCTCTAATGCCAGTGCCATCTGGGATGAGTACAGGCGCAAGACCAGACACCCGCCGGACGGATCTGATCCGATCGGACAACTACACACCGTCACACCAATCCGACCATCTGGAAAATGGGACCCAAAGATGGTCACAAACTGCGACGCATGCTCAATTTCAAGTTGCAAAGATGTTAGCCTTTTCGTCAAAGCTAACCTGTCAACTTTATCATCACCAAGCCAGCCCAAGGCAAGCATGGTGACGTCTTGCAAATCGCGAACCTCTCCTAACGGCAACATACCCACACTCTCCTAATTGAAGGACTGCAAGCAATCGCCACAAAACGGTGATTGTAAGCAAAAGTATACCATAATCAAGCAACCCAACGTCCATTTTTCAAGAATTCAAACGATTATGACTCGCCCACTTGCTGTTCTATCAACAACTGAAGCTTATCTACCGATCGCTGCAAAGCCCGAATATCAGCTCTCAACTGCTTAGCGCTAGTCGGAGTAACGGGCTGAACCTGAATCGAATCGATACCACCTTCCAGCTCATCCAAATCCTTCCCAACCTCTTCGATCCCCTCGCTCAAATCCTCCACTTCCTCACCAATATCTTCGATATCTTTTTCAATCCCTTCCACATCCTCACTAATATCTTCGATATCCTCTTCAATCCCTTGAATATCTTCCGCCGCTTCCTCCAATGTGACCGTATTCAAATTGACTGACCGTTGAATAAATAGCGCCAAATAAATCGCCTCCAGCGAGACCGCGGTAGTCAACACTAACATAACCGTGTCCACATCTACGCCCAGCCACACCAAGCCAAACATGCCGACAAAAAAGATGGAGTGTAAAATAATAGACGTAGTTGAGCCAACCCAACGGGTAATGGCATTAGTAAATGTTTCAAACATAATGGTGGGGAAGTAATTTTCCTAAAGCGTTATAACATACCCGAACACATCAGGCAAGCACAAACTAGCTATTGGTTTGTTCGTTTAATCGTCTATTCGTTATTCGATCTAAGAGGCAGCAAGATGCAAGACAGCAAGACAGCCAGTCTTTACGATTCAAATTTCAATTCGCTCCCATAACCCGCACTTCACACCTCTACATTCCCTCGTGTCATTCTCGACCCGACCCCAATTAAATCGGGGTTTACGGTTTGCAGTTTGCAGTTTGCGATTAACGATTAACGATTTGCAATGAACGATTTACGATTACCTTTACTTGGCATTTGGACTCTTGTTCCTTGACATTTAACTTGCCTACGCCCGACTTGCCTACTTGCCTACTCGTCGACTCGTCAACTCCCCACCCGCGACAACTACCTGACGCGCATCTGGTTAAACTCCACCAGCTCTTCCACCCATTCCACCCCAGCCAATGCCAATTCTTGCATAAGCTCTTCTGCCTCCGCCGCCCATGCATCCATCAGCTGCTGAGCTTTAGCCCGCACCCCAGTCCGTTCAATTTCCGTCCGAACCAGCCCCATGTCCGCCTCAGTCAAATCGATCCGGCCAAATAAGTCCCTCAACTCAGGTTCATCTGTGGCATTCAGCAGCCACAGCCGCCACAAAGTTTTCTTATTTTCACTAATATCCGATCCAACCGGCTTGCCAGTCTGTTTAGTGTCGCCAAAAATGCCCAGTTCATCATCCTTCAGCTGGAACATTAATCCTAAGCATTCACCCAATCGCTCCAGTTTTTGCAATACCTCCGCCGACTGTCCAGCTAACACCGCTCCGCACATCAGCGGCAAAGAAAAGGTATACCGCGCAGTTTTAAACCGATAAATCTCGATGATTTGCTCTTCAGTTAATTCTTCATCAGCCAAACCGGCCGCCACATCTTCCATCTGCGCCAAACACACCGCCGACATCTCACGACCAAACAAATCACTCAGCTCCACCGACAACTCGCCACTTCGGCTAATCAACTGCCAAGCCATAAAAAAACCCAAATCACCAAAGCAAGTTCCCAGCGCTTGGCCGAATACCAACGGATTCAAACTCTTCTGTCCCACCTCACTATTCTCATACTGAGCAAAAATCGTCGGCTGTCCCCGTCGCAGTCGGTCATTATCCATAATATCGTCATGGACGAGCAAAGAGGCGTGCATTAATTCAATTGCCGCCGCCATCGCCAACCCCGCTTCATCCACCTTGCGGCCGTAGAGCTCCGCGGTCAACAAAACCAAACTCCCTCGCAATACCTTGCCCTGTCCGGCAAATTGCTCCATCTTACTCACCACGTCTTCGCCCCACCGATTAACCGGTGCCAAACCCTGTCGCTGCTGCGCCAAAAAGGCCATTAAATATTCATTTATACCTTGCTTGTGAACAACAAGAGAGTCAGATAAAGACATGAGAAAAGATTCTAGGTTCTAGCCCTGTCCATCTCTAGCGGGTTCTAGATTCTAGGTTCTAGGAATAAACAATGAACCAAATTATACCATTCCCCTAAAATTCATAATTCCAGATTCATGATTCCTAATTCTTATACCGTTCCCCAAAAATTCATAATTCTGGATTTATGATTCCTAATTCTATTGGATATTGCTTTGCAATATCACCAACTCCCCCCACCGCCGCCACCAAACCCACCGCCCGAAAACCCACCGCCGCCCGATCCAGAGCTGGAAG
>CAZHWT010000027.1:0-10560 GCA_964536215.1 uncultured Candidatus Saccharibacteria bacterium | reverse complement strand
CCGCCACCAAACCCACCGCCCGAAAACCCACCGCCGCCCGATCCAGAGCTGGAAGGCGCTGAAGCTATAGTTTGACTAAACGCCTTAGACACACTAGCCATATTGCTACTAAAAACAGCCGCATTAAAGGCAGCATGACCGGTATACCATGATGGCTGTGGCGGCTCATAGCCAATATCTTTCATAGCCTGGGCAAACTTGCGCGTTAAACCAAACAAAATTGCGTACGGCATAACCTGGTTAAATAAATTCTCTTTCTCAAAGAATTGCTGTCGATGCTTTTCGGCTGATGCAATAAACAACTTATACCCCAACGACCGCCGATACAGCTCCGCACCTAAGGCCGTCCGCTGCGGCATCGCCCAGCTAAACGCCAGCAACCCTACCCCAGCCGCCACCGCTGCCGCGCCAACCAAACTCAGCCAAAACTGACCACTCTGAATGGTAGCCATAGCCACCAGCACTCCAACAATAACTATCCCAACGGCCACTCCGCGATATACATTCTGGACCTTCTCTGGATCTTGTTTAAAGTACTGCTTAGCCATAACATCTTTACGCAACTGATCCTTAACCTCAGCCAAATCATCGTAAAAAGTATTCTTTAAACTAGACAACTTAACCGTTTTCTTGCCACCAAATAGCTTTTTCAATAACAACGCTTCGTACCCCAGCAAACCATCGGCCGCTTGAGCAGTCCGAGTCAATTCATAGTCATTAGAGCCAAACAGCCAGGTCTTATCCAACTCTTTAATCGTCACATAGCCCCGGCTAGCCAAATCAATAAGTGTCGCCGTCACATCCAGCGTGCTCGTTTCCTCTTCCATCAACAAACCTATTTCCGCTGGTCGCAAATTTTCCGGCGGCGTATATTCTACTACCACCTGAGGAGCGCTACCCCACGGCCGCAACATCGCAGTCTGATCATTTGCCAACAAGCCAGGCTGCTGCCACCACCAGTCGCGCCCTTTCCTCCACCATAACAGTGCCGGAGCTATCAGACCCAACAGAGCAGCCACTGTCAGAGCTACCAATCCGACAGGCTGAACAGCCGTTGACAGCCATTTCTGCGCCGGTGTCTGTGGCTTAGTCACGGTCAAAATGGGCACAATCCCTTTGGTATAGCCAACCGATAACGTTAATCCACCGCCAGGAGGCAGCGGCTGCGTGGCAGCAAACCTAATTTCCTTAGGATTTAGCAGTACTGATTGACACTCATCTGTAGAACCCTTAGCGCCTTGATAGCAAGCCTGTTGCAAAATACCGTCCCGCGGCAATTTAACCGTCGCGGTAGCATGATTAATTGGCGCATCCCAATAATTGCCTGTCACATTCCAATACAACTCGTCATAATCCGAAAATTCCCGCAGCACTCCAGAGGCAAAGTAGGTAATGGCGTAAGTATGCTGGCCTGAAATAGTCGCGTCGGCCTCACCTATTTTGATTTCTTCATAACCATCAGACAAGGAAGTCTCATATTCGGCTCGTTGCCCATCTTGGGTCACGCCCCAGACTTCAATATTAGTAAACACCGTATCTTTGTCTGACTGGTACTCGTAGGGAATATCTCGCAAAATACCGTGCTTCTGCTTAGACCCAAAATCGACATCCAGAGTCTCAACGATCTTGACTCGACCGTCTGGCTGCACCGATATATCACTATGGAACCTATTTATCTGCCAATCGGCTGCAAATGCATGTCCCACCCCCATTAAAAATAGTGCCGTTAAACCAAGTAAAACCGACAAAGCATACTTCATACATTCAATTGTAGCATAGGGAAAAGAGGAGACAGCCTACTCGCCTATTCGTCTGCTCATCTGTTTGTTTATTTCTGCCAGAGGCGGACAAGCTATGCTTCGTTGTTCGTCTATAGTTGCTCGCCACTCACTACTCATGACTCGTCACTCAATGGGTATCCTTGGGCGCCTAAGCACCGTCGGAAAATGAGGAGACCGGGTTATTGGATTAATCTATTCGATGGCATAGCCCTCACCCATTCAACCCACGCTGATAGCCCATGCTATATCCAATAACCATTGCTACGCCAAACAATAGAGCAAACACTACCGCCACCACAATAATGGACTTACCAGTCGAGCCAAAATTACTCACATGCGGCAACCCAACTAACGAGCTAGATAACTTAGACTTCGAGGCTTCCTCTGGCACAGGCTCTACGGCTGGCGCAGAAATATCAGACACCGGCATAACAGGCGACGGCTGTGATTCCACCGGTGGTGATGGAGGGGCTGGCGGCTCAACCGGTTGTGCTAACGGAACCACCGGAGCTACAGCCTCTAGGGTAGAGTTAGCCTGATTGGCCGCAGGTGCGCCAGGGTCGGGCGTCGATACTGGCGGCCAGCCTGACATAGCCGCAGTCTGTGGCTGAACTGTCCCTGGCTGAGTAGGCGGGGCAGTTGGCTCGGAAAGCGGCGTTGTCGAAAATTGCGATCCAGAAGGTTGAGGCGACGACAATGCCGGCTCCGACGACGCCGGTAGCCCAGCTTGCGCTGACCCAGCTCCTACTGGCTGAATAGTCGGGCTTGTTTCGGCCGCCACCGGCTCATAGACTGACGGATCGGCTGGCTGGCTAGTATCTGGAGTATCAGGGGAGGTGGTAGAGGGCAAATCCATGTTCGTTTATTGTGTCAAACCTGTCCCAAGGCGTCAAGCATGCGTACTACCATTTATCTGAGAAAATCATCCCAATTCCATTTGACAGTCAAGCGTAAGGTACGGAATAATACACACACCATGCCAGTCTCTAAAAACTACTTCAATTTTACGCTTCATTTACCGTCTAACAAAAAAGCATGGTGCATCATCAGTTTGGGCGTAATCGTCGTTTGCTTAACAGTTTGGCTTATCTTGTATCTGCGTTCCCAAGCCTCTATAGCTTCGCCCATAACGGCTACCTCTCTAAAGTCTAACTACCAAGAACAGCTAACCACCGTTCAGGCCCGCAACACCGACAAAGCTCTTTTAGCTAACAAATTTATTATCCTGGATGTTCGCTCCACAGAAGAGTATCAAAAATCTCACATCCAAGGCGCCCTGTCCGCACCGGTCCAAGCGCTCAATCAAAATATATATGATCCCAATCTGCAAATTGTCATTTATAGCCCTCACCCGGATGAAATTGCCGCCGCCACTAATGCTCTCAAAGCTAAAAATATCAAATCAATCCTCCAGCTCACCGATTCTCTCGATAATCTTAAAAAAGCTGGCTATACCATTACAGACGACTAGCATTTGACAATCACCTGCTTTCAAACCAAACCGTTGGGTGGCAGTCCGCTCTTCATCAAACCTACTCCAAGCGGCAAGGGTACCAATACTGACATACGGGCGGATGTGCTCTTTTAAACCTCATGATCAGGTATTTGACAGGAGTTGTTATCTTTATCACAATACATGCATGACAGGCAGGCATCTTACATCCTCTTTTATAGAGAAAATAGCAACTCACCGTCTCCAGTTCAGCCTTGCCATTGTCGTCCTCTTGCTGGCTGTTATTGGAGCAGGGGTCATCTGGTATTATCTAAACGTAGGTCCTTTAATTACTAAGCGGGGCAACGCAACTATAACCACCTTCTCCCCGCGACAACTCCAGCAGCAATACCCAGATCCATTCAAAACAATTCAAACCGGCGACACAGCCAAAGCCTGGGCCGCAAACAATTTTATCATTCTAGACATTCGTCCACGTTCGGAGTATCTCGAGCAGCACATCAAAGGTTCTATCTCTGCACCTCTCAGCCAGCTGGCCGACGGACTTATAATCACTTCCGACACCATGGTCATATTTAGCCCGCACCAATCAGACATAGATAAAGCTATTACTATCCTACATAATAAAGGGGTAAACCAACTGTATGTTTTGCGTAGTTCTTTAACCAACTTGGAGCGCAGCAACTACGTTTTGGAGTCGTATCAATAATTCACCATGTCCTCTCTCCCCCGCCTATTTGTCATTTTTCTCCTGACTATCGCCACTGCCACCATTGGGTATCTTCCAACACCTAATGCCAGCACCCCATCCGTCCAAGCTGCCGAAAATCCCATTGGCTTAGACTTTACTCAAAACGCTCATGGTGATATTGCTGCCATCGGCAACGTCAACATGACGTGCCCTTCTAACAATGCCAACTGCCCCAAAGCTCGTGATGCCGACCCTCTGGCTCCTACTGTTAATGGGTATAATAATAATGATTGGGATACTCGGTTCAGCCTAGTCAATACTGATCCAGGCGCTGGATTTAAAGATAGTTCTAGCGCTCAGCTCGCCATACCCGCTAATGCCACCATACTCAAAGCCAACCTCTATTGGACGGGCTATACCCAAGACGGTCTTCCTAACCCACAGGTGCCAATAAAATTTCGCACGCCTGCCTCAAACTCCTACACTACTATCCAGTCAAAAGAAACCAAATATGCATATGCCAATGATCACGATAGGTATTGGCGAGGTAAAGCCGATGTCACCTCATTGGTAGCCAAAGCTGGAGCCGGAAACTACTATCTGGCCGACTTATCTCAATACACTACTGTCACCATAAACCAGGGCATTGCCGGAGCATGGACCCTCATCGTAGCCTTCTCTAGTCAAAACGAAATCTTCCGTAACTTATCAATCTTTGATGGAATGTTTATGGTTGAGGCTGGGGGAGTCAGCAGCAATAGTGTCTATGCTGGCGTACAAGGGTTTCAGACACCACTTTCCGGTAAGTTCGAAGCCAAGGTTGGGTTTGCCATTCTAGATGGCGACCGCGGCTCCAGCGATAAAGGTATTGGCATTGCGCCTCATTCCGGGGCCTGCAATGCAGACAGTCAATGGTCCAATCTACAGAGCAACCAACTCAATCCCGCTAATGACTTTTACAACTCCACTATTAGCTACTTGGGTCAGCCAAATAGCTATGGCGGAGGTACCCGCAATCCAAACTATAGCAATACGATGGCCTTAGATATTGATACCTTCTCTGTCAATCATCTCAGCAATAATTCCACGGGAGCCTGTTTCAAATTCGGTACGGATGGCGAGGGCGTCATGCCCTTTGCCATCTTCTCAGCCATCCAAATCGATACTGTGCCTAAAAAAGTTGCCGTTGAAAAAGCGTATAAAGAAGGCGAAGAAGTTCCCATTGACATTCAACTTAACCGCCCAGATGCAACCGGCCCAGTTGGCACAGGCATAGAACTATCTATTGCCGTTGATACCTCTGGTTCAACCAAAAACCTTAATGATATTAGAGATAAACTCCAGGACTTCTTAAGTAGCGTTCTTGCGTCCGGAAGTAACGTCACAATTAGCTTAACCAACATTGGTCGCGTTCAAGCCGGATGCGCCGGTTGGACAGACAAAGTTACCATGCCACCAACAGTCATCTCCACAAGTACTATCGATACTATACGAAGTCATGTCAACAACTTCCAATCTGCCTGCGGTGATGACATTGCGTCAGGCATATCAGCAGCCGTCAGCAAACTATGGCAAAGTCAAACCACTAATCCCGATGCCAAGCGGTATCTGGTCATCATCACCGATGGGATGGTCTCTGGACCGAGTGACTCTGGCCAGTGTGCCATAGATGGCAATAAATCTGCCACCTTTAAGGCTCCACCGGGCACAATCACTCAGATCATCACCCCTGTTACTTCTGGAAGAGTAGTTGTTCCACCACGTGAAGGTGGCTATGGCCACGGCTATATGCAAAATCACGCTTTACTCAATCAGCCATACGTCGACTATCTCCCTGTAATCGAGTGTAAACCCTACTACGCCAAGGTTCGCCAAAATGTCGAGCCAGGTATTACAGGCACAGGCAGCAACGACGTAGTCAGAGGTTGGAAATTCCTAAATGACCTAGCGGCCGCCTACAACGCCAAACCAGTATTTACCGTCAACCCCTCTGCTAACGCCCTAAACCCTCAAGATAGCGACGTTACTCTCAACTCTGAAAGCAACACCATTGACATCACCTTAGACACTATCGCCAATACAGTCGACGTTGGTCGCATTGTGGTTAATGACGAGCTAAATCCGAGTCTATTCTCATCCGTTGTAGTCAAAGGCATCTACAATTGCACCACGGGCGCATTCTTGTATAGTGATGGCATTACCTCTATTCCGTCAAAGACCGAATTCAATGCTGCCATCACCAAATTCTCAACTTTCCCCATCTGCCTCAGGGTAAACGCCAAAATCATCCCCGAAATTACAGATACTAAACTCTACACACAGCTCTGGGATTACGTTAACACCGACCCCAATAAACCAAACAAAAACTACGTTGAATACTACAAAACCAACGGCGAACTCATTGGTCAAAGAATACCTATTGATCAGACCACAGTTAAACTTCAATTCCCACCACCAAAATTTGAATTAGTCAATATTACTCAAGACGTGCCATTATCACCAATGAGTAGCAGCATTGGTACCTTTGTCGTGCACTATCTCAATCTGCGCATGTGGCTACCAGATCACCAGGCCACGGTCAAATTTGCAAAAGCCGTCCAAGGCGCAATCAACGCTAATGCTTGCCAGAGCGCCGTCTCCACCAACCACATCAGCGCCACACTAGCCAAATCAAACTTTAAACCATCCGGCAGCAAATATGAATCTGCCACCACGGTCAATATTACCTCCACCAGCCAAGCGCAACCAGGCACAATGTACACTATTTGCCTTGAACTATCCGGCAACAAGGTTGGCTCAGTCGCCGTTGAGCCCGTCGCAAGGTATGCCACCATGAGTATTAAAGTGGTGGCCAACCCGTGGATTCAAGTCAGCCTCAGTAACAATCAAAATGCTGCCACTGGTGATGTATTTACTAATGGCGCCTTTAATATCACCATGCCCCAAAGCAGTCCAACCACTACCCAACCATTATTCAGACAGAGCACCTACGGCGTATCCACAACCACCCCTAAGGCCAATAATGCTCTATCAGATATTACTCGCACCACCGTAGCCAACCGCGATTGGCTAACCAACAACTATTCAGTTCCCAAAGATACGCCCCTCGATATCAACTTTGAGCAACTTTCTGGCCAGGTTAAGCGGATTATGGGCAATCGACCAACCTCAGATAAACCTGTTGGCTGTCAAAGCTCCCGCGCTGATCTAGTCGACGCTGCTATCGTCGAAACTGACACCAATAATGGCACTATCACCTGGAATACCAAACCAACTTGCCCCATGTTTATTCAAATTGGCGGCGACAAAACAACCAAGCAAAACCTTCGCTTCGACTCAGATCCTAATTTCTCCGACCAGGCGCCCGTCATCTTCCTGGTCAAGGGCGACATTGAAATCAAGTCCACGGTCAGCACCCTCACTAACGTTATTCTTATTTGGAACGGCGGATTTAACGACGCCTACAACATCACCACTAGTAGTCGCTCTGAAGGAAGATTAGTCATTAAAGGCTCACTGATTTCGCTAGCAGGCTCAACTCATGGCTTCAACCGTCCTAACGGGCAACCAGGCCTACGGCGAAATTACGTTTCGAGCGGTGTCAACAATACCCAACCAGCCGAAGTCATAGAATATCAGCCACAATTGCTTATCACCCTAGCCAGGCTGTTTGAAGGGTTCCAGAACATCATTAACTGGAACGAAAGTGGACAAGGTCCTCAGGAATAAACCTGTCTATGTACGTACATATGTACGTACGCCTTGCGCCCACCTTCTCTAATACCCCTCTTTAGGTGGCATCACAGTCGCCTTTTGCAACTCAGACATGGCCGCTTTTACTTCAGTCGCATGGTCCTCTGGTTTGACCTGAAGCCAAATCTTGGCTATTTTCAGATCAGGATCAATCAAAAACGTTGTCCGCTTGGTCCCCACACTCTTCTTGCCCATAAACGACTTCTCGCCCCACACCCCATACCGCTCCACCACTTGCTTGTCCTCATCGGCCAACAAAGTAAAGGGCAAATTGTATTTCTCAGCAAACTTTTTATGCGAGCGGACTGAATCAACGCTCACTCCAATCACCACTACTTGCATATCTGCAAACTTAGGTAACATATCTCGCATCTGGCACGCCTCAGTCGTACACCCTGGTGAGTCGTCTTTAGGGTAAAAATACAGCACAATCCATTGTCCCGCAAAATCACTCAAGGCTCGCCGCTGTCCATCTTGATCCAGCAATGCAAACTCCGGCGCTAATTGTCCAACTTCTAGTTCCATAAAATCCTCCATACCGCCTCCGGCGGAAGCCACTAGTTGATTCGTTAGTTCGTTTATTCGTAAAGCTATAAACTACAAACCATAAACTATAAACTCATTCGCAACAGTCTTCATCCCATCCTCTGTCCCAAACGGAACACATTCAGCCCAGTCTTGTCATCATGCTGCTTATCCAGCCGAGGCAAGACTGTCAGGACTATTTCCATCGTTCCCGACACTTTCGCCTCCACCAAATGCCCGCCCCTAGCCACCATTTCTGTATCGGACAGAGTTATGTGCCCATGCACAATCCGCTCGCTCTCTCTCATACCTACTGTTCCGGTCAAATTTGTCACTTCAAACACTCCTTGTAGCGATTGCTTATGATACTCCTGATTCGGCACGTCATACACTGCTAGCTCTGCCTCGTCCACAGCCCCCAGCCCTACAAACACTCCTCCATCGATTGCCTCACTCTCGGTCAACCGAGCCAAGCACTCCATCACCAACTCACCTCTGGCCAACACTATCACATATGTATCACCAAACTTTTCAAATTGCATACTATACCCCCTGCATCAATTCATATACACACTTTCATTATGGCATAGATATCCCGGTTAACACAGATGCGCTAACCGGGACCAACAAAAACCACGTCGTTACTAAGCTAACGCGGCAGACAATTCCGTCTCGGACGGCGGCAACTGAAACAAAGCGTCTAACTTCGCTTCTTCTGCCTCATTGTCATACACAACTAGCGGTAACACACTGGTATCAAGGGGACACGTCGCTTCAAGCTGGCGCATCAGCACTGGTATTTCCAGGCCAAGAGCCGCGTTAACCTCGGCAATAGTAGTCATAACCTGGTTGACAAGGTCAGGTTTAGACGTCAGCAGGGTCAACGCCAAAAGTCGCAACTGCTCCTGCTGACTATACACCAGATGAACGGCTAGCAAATATTCCTGCTCCACCAAATGACAGCGCGGAATAATACCCACCGGCAGCGTACCTATTACCACCGATAGCTGATCACCATCGGTAGTTGGCTCAAAACGCATGTGTCTCAGCATGCCTCATCTCCTTGCCTGCAAACAGCCAAAAATCTCTCTTCCCACCAGCAATTATGACGTATTCCGATCAAAAAACCTACAAACAAGCTATAACAGAACGTACAATACATACTGTAACGCAATTCCTAAACTATTCGATAAGCACCCCATCTTTACACCCCATGCTATCATTCTTATACTCACTCCCAACCATTAATCACTATCATTCACCAAACCATAAACCGTAAACTATAAACCGCAATCCATTCACATTCCTCCTCCCCATGATCTGGCAACAATTCAACCACCCCATCTTTATCCTCGCTCCCATGGAAGACGTCACCGACACCGTCTTCCGCCGCGTGGTAGCCAAATCCGGTCCACCTGATATCTTTTTTACCGAATTTACTAATGTAGAAGGCCTCTGTTCGCCCGGCCGTTCCCGCATTGATCACCGCCTCCAGTTTACGCCTGCCGAAACTCCACTTATTGCTCAAATATGGGGTCGAACTCCAGAAAAATTTGCCATAATCGCCAAAGAGCTATCTCAAGCCGGCTTTGCCGGCATCGACCTTAACATGGGTTGCCCTGAACGATCTGTTGTCCGTCGCGGCGAATGTAGCGGTTTAATCAAAAATCCTACGTTGGCCGCCGAAATCATCGCCGCCACCAAACAAGGCGCCGGATCCCTACCCGTCAGCGTTAAGACCCGCTGCGGCCTATCCAGTTGGATCACCGAAGAATGGCTCGGCTTCTTACTCCAACAAAACATCACCGCCCTCACCATCCATGGCCGAATCGCCAAAGAAATGTCCAATTTTCCCGCCCGCTGGGAGGAAATCGCCAAAGCGGTTCCTCTCAGAGACCAACTCGCCCCTGCCACTAAAATCATCGGCAACGGCGACGTCAGCAGTTATCAAGAGGGCCTAGACAAAGTTGCCCAATACAAACTCGATGGCATTATGATCGGTCGCGGCATTTTCTCCAACCCCTGGATTTTTAACCCAAATATCAACCCCGACGCCGTCAGCTTCTCCGAACGCATTGACTTAATGAAGTTTCATATTCAACTCTTTGACCAAACCTGGGGTACAACCAAAAACTACAACCTACTCAAAAAATTCTTCAAAATTTATCTCCTCGGCCAACCCAACTCCGCCGACCTCAAAAATCAGCTCATGACTACAACCTCCGCTGCCGAAAGCCTTGCCATCCTAGACACGCTCGCCTAGCCGAGCAGTAGGAAGTCGAGAGTAGACGAGAAACGGCTATTCGTTTGTTCGTTATTCGTCTATTCGTTATTCGTTCCCGTAACCCGCACTTCAT
>CAZHWT010000026.1:0-18964 GCA_964536215.1 uncultured Candidatus Saccharibacteria bacterium | reverse complement strand
AATATCCATTTAAATAGCCATTTATTTCGATTGGGGAAGCTAGCGGTAGTTTAGCAGCGTTACAACGTAAGCTTATTCCGCCAACAAGCTCTAGATTACGCTCGAAACGGGCAAATCTGATGGTCTTGCCCAGAAGCGACGATAAAGATAGCGAGTGCCAAAGAAAACTATGGCTGAGTAGAGAATCCCGGCAATAGCATCAATAACATAGTGCTCACCCATATACACTATACCCAACCATAAGATGCCACAGTAAATCAAAAACCACACCGCCTTCTTTTTGACAACTTGCCATAACATTAACAAGACCAACATGGGGAATGCTGCATGCAGCGACGGCATAGCCGCCACCGGATTTGGATTTAAGTTATGGTACAAGGTCGAAATAGTCATCTGCTGAGGGAATTGAGCCAAGACCTGGTCTATCACTTTGATTACTTCAGGCAAATCACCTTGTTTAGCCGCCAACCATGGTGGCGTTGCTGGAAATACCACATATGTAACAAAGCCAGCAAAACACAACGCAACTAAACTCAATACAAACTGCCAATAGAGGTGCCGATATCTCGTCCACAACCAAAACGCACACCCTAAGGGCAGCACAAAATGCATAAAGTAGGTCAGCGTAAACAACCAATCATACCAGCTCACTGCTCCTTGCCATAAATGCTGTTGCAGCCACAGTGTGGGCACGGTGCCACCGAATAAAAATCTCTCGGTAGCAATTAAGTCAGTGCTATGAGCCACCTGACCTAAATCATCGGCAAAGCCATGCATGCTCTCATAAACCAGCAGCACACCGACAAATGGCAACCAGTCACGCAAGAAGGGCAGGGCTTGGCCAAATGCAATTGCGGCAATAAACAATACGACAATAATGATATCGGGGGTCAAAGATACGTTGTCCAGAAATAACAAGACAATTAATCCAATCAGCAAAACTGTTCCAACTGCCAAACTGACTGTCCGATATTTGCTGGCCAGCTGCTCATAAGCCACATACCAGCCTCTAAGATACTGTAAAGAGCGATGCAGAAATGTCGTCGGCATAGTCAAAAAACCGGCTGGTAAGGAATTAAAATACCTCATTGAATTCCAATACTCTTAATCGACCAAACCCCCTTGTCACCCTTTAGTCCCGGCTGATACATCATAATTGAATACAAATAGCTACCATGAGCAGCTTGCACGGTCGAAGCAGTCGTATCAGACGATTGCATAGAAAAAGCATCATCGTCCACGAAGCCATACTGTTTACTGAGATGCTTGGCAGCAGACAAGACATCTAATCGCCACACCTCAGAGCCATCATCGGCGGCTGCTTGCCATGCGGCAATTTCAGTCGAATCTGGCAAGCTAACCTGAGTAGATATAGCCGCATCAGCCGACGTCGAAGCCTGAGCACTATCGCTACCTTGCGGAGAAACAATGTGCGGCTGAGCCGAAATAGTAATCGGCTTAGGCGTCGTCAACTTAACCACCGCAATATAGGCCGCCGTCCCCACCAGCAACAACACAACAGGTGGTCCCCAAATAGCTACTCCCTTCATTATTTCTTACCCTTCACACTATGAGGCTCTTCAGCGGTGGACTGGTGCTTATAGCGTGCCAATATACCAACCTGGCTATTTCGAATCATATACAATGCCCCATCAGCCTCGTCCTCTAAGGTAATTGTGCGTAAGCTCATATTGACAACTCTACCCTTTTTACCGTTAATATCGACCACGTCGCCGGCGTTAAACTGATTCTCCAACAAGAAGAATAACCCCGCAATCACATCTTTCACCAAATCCTGAGCGCCGAAACTAACCGCCAAACCTAAAATACCGGCGCTAGCTAGAAACGGCCCTACATCAATACCCATCTGCTCCAAGATGACTAACAAAACAATCAGCCAAATAATAATACTCATGCTAGCCGTCAGAACAGTCGTTAAGCTATTGGCTCGCACCAACCTGTCTCGGCGCGGACCATCACCTGTACTGGTTAAATGTTTTCGCACAAGCCGAGAAACGAACCGCAGAACTTGTTGGGCCAATAAGCCCAGCAACAGGGTTACCGCAATACTAAAGGCCCCCCGAGCCAATTCAGTCGGCGAAATCTGCGGCAAAACAAAATCGAAGTAAGACAAAAGTGCATCCATAGCTGCATTATAAGCGGGCAAGCAAAAAAGCGGAAGTCAAAAATTAGATACGCTCCAGGCCGACCTAAAAGGGTAGATCTTCATCATCTGCGGTTGCAGACACTTCTACCGCCTCGAATAACGTCCCTTCCGTCGACTCAGCAGCCCGTTTGGGCTCTGTTTTAGCCACCGCCGGTTCGGAGGCAACAGTCGAAGCACTGCTATCCAGTAATTTAGTAATTTTTGCTTGAGTCTGGCTAAGCATTTCTTGACACTCTTGGTGTAAAGCTATACCCTCTTCCAATAACTGCAAACCATCCTCTAACTCAATATCTGGTCGCTCTAGCTGTCGAACAACCTCTTCTAATCGCTGCAATTTCTGACTAAACGTCTTAGATCCGTCACTCATGATATTCGTCCTCCACTCTGGTTACTAATCCTTTTATCCCACCTTGATGCAACCGGATGTGCATTGTATCACCTTGCTTAATACTGCGGGAAGAACGAACAATCCGACCATTCACTTCCACCAAACTATACCCGCGTTGCAAAACCGCTAATGGACTAACTGCATCTAACTGCCGCTTAGTCGCTGTTAATCGGTGCTCAGATCTCTGCTGAACATAAACCGACGCCAACCTAAGTCGCTCCTGCAGTGTTTGGATGGACAGCAATTTATCATCTATCAAATCAACCCTCAGCCGATCTCTCAGACTTTGCAGCCAAGATTGCTTTTGGGCCGTCAGTTGAAAATAATGGTGATGCAAACTGCCACCCAGCGACTGCAACTTTACTGGTAGTGATGAATACTTGTTTCGCATATAGGTAAAATGCCGCATGGACTGATCTAGGTCCTGACCTATTCGGTCTAGTCGTTGCCAAGCCCAACGTCGCAAAAATACATCTTGGTATTGCAATCGCTCAACTGCTTGTTCATAACCCGCTGTGAGCAGCTGCCCAGCATTAGTCGGCGTAGAGGCTCGAATATCCGCCACTAGATCAGCGATCGACACATCTTTCTCATGACCTACGGCCACCATAGTGGGAATCCGACTGGCCGCAATGGCCCGTACTACCCGTTCATCATTAAAAGCCGCCAAATCTTCCAAGCTCCCACCGCCTCGAGTAATGACCAATAGCTCCAAGTCGGTCTGCCGCTGCATCAACTCAATCGCCCGCAGCAGTCCATTTACCGCCTTGACACCCTGAACGTAGGTATCCGCCAAACGCAATTCTATCAGGGGAAATTTTGCCACTGAATGTCGTTGAAAATCCGCCCAAGCATCTGATTCGGCCGATGTAATCACCCCAACCTTGTGAGGCAATCGCGGCATCAACCGTTTGCGCTCAGTATCCAGCAATCCTTCAGCCTGCAACTTAGCCTTAAGCTTTTCTAACTCCTTAGCCACCATTCCTTGGCCAAACAGCTCCATTTTGTCAGCTTGAAATTGATACTTACCGCTCTTAGTAAGCAAGGTCAACTTGCCGTGAGCTAAAACTTTTTGACCATTGTCAAAATCAAAATCCAACCCATTAAAAGTATGAGGCAACATAATAGCGGGCAAAATCATCCCTGATTCGTCTTTGAGTTGAAAATAAACGTAATAGTAACGAGAATTAGCCGACTTAAAATCGTAAATCTCGCCTTCCACCCAAAAAGACATCTGCTCCAGAACTTCCTTAGCTAAACCATTTACCTCTGCTACCGATAATACTTCCCGTTGGTCAATAAATTTCATACGTTTAGTATACCGCATAAGACAGATGCGGTTTGCCGTTTACTGCTGCTACCTGTTAAATGTCAGGAAAGAGTTGTTGTTCGAGTATGCTACGCACTGTCCCAGCATGCTATTCGTAAAACCGCATACTGTAAACTAACCCGCCTTGACTAACCGTCGCACCGTCCTGTCCAATGGCACTGATTCATCGGTTAAGTCCACCACATCCCGCCTATTCAAGGGGATCTGCGCTTTAATTAGCTCCTCAATTGGCTGGCGATCAGCGAATCGATTGATCAGCGTAGCTCCCACCACCACGTTGTTACGCATCATCATTCGACCATACGCCCCCGATCGAGCCGAACCTCGCGGAATAGCAGTCATTCTAGCGTGCATATGAAAATCGCCTACAAAGCTAATATTTTTGCCAAACAATGAAATGGAGTACGTCGACACCGCCTCAAACGCGGTCGGCTTGGATTGGGTCATGTTCAGCCCGGCCGTCTCACCTTGCGCCGCTGCATTTGACCAATTTCCCAGCCGATGGTGGGCACCCAACAATTTGTCGTTAAACAGAGCAATATCCCCGGCAGCCCAGACATTCTTAGCGCTGGTCTGCAAAAACTCATCAGTCACCACTCCACCATCGAGCGCAATACCGCTTCCTTCTAACCAGGCAATCATTGGATCAACTCCAATATTTACCAAGACCAGGTCCGTTAATAATCGCTGTCCATTAGACAATAAGGCCGCTTCAACGTGCGTAGCGCCCTCCAGCACCTCCACCTCTGTCCGATAAAGTATGCGCACGCTAGCAGCCTGTTCTAAAATTGCGGCAATAAGTTGTCCAGACTCTTCATCCAACACCGATGCCCAGACATATGGATCGCGCAGTACTACCGTCGTAGCTATGCCCAACTGCGACAATGTCTGAATCTGCTCCAGGCTAATAAAGCTGCCTCCAATTACTAACGCATGCTTCACTTTGGGCAAGCGCTTCGCAATCTGTTCGGCATGGGACAGAGTTCGCAAAGGCAACACACCTTTTAATTCCGCCCCGGGTACCGCCCAGGCTCGCGGCCAGCTTCCACCCGCCAATAACAATTTTTCATAACCCAGTTTCTGGCCATCAGCCAACGTCACTATTTGGTCGGCCGTATCCACGGCTGTCGCCACAGTATCTAACTTTAATGAAATATCTTTCTGTCGATAAAATTCTGGCTGACGCAAATATATCTGTTCTTTAGTCGTTTGCCCACGGGTAAACGCCGATAAAGATAATCGAGAGTACAAAGGCTCGGCCTCAGACGACACTACCGTAATAGTGCCGTCTGCATCCATTCGCCTAATCGTCGAAGCTGCTGTCGTACCGGCCACACCCCCGCCTATAATGACATAGGTTGATTTCATACCTACTCATTATGACGTCCGCTAAGATAACTGGCAAGCTCTGCAAAACCCCTATCTCCCTTTTTCATCCC
Organism: uncultured Candidatus Saccharibacteria bacterium; assembly: GCA_964536215.1. Classification (GTDB taxonomy): domain Bacteria; phylum Patescibacteriota; class CAZHWT01; order CAZHWT01; family CAZHWT01; genus CAZHWT01. The sequence goes on along the minus strand of CAZHWT010000026.1, from coordinate 13,640 downwards.
CATCATGACGTTAATTGCTAAATTCTTGCGAGAACATCAAGCCATATCTATCCGACTTATAGCAGCCCACTCCTAGCTTGTGGAAGTTCGGGTCCAGAATATTGCGCTTATGCCCCGGACTGTTCATTAATCCCGTATGAGCCGCCTCTAAAGTGGGCGCTAGTGCTAGATTTTCGCCAGCCGACTGATACTCAATCCCGGCTGCGTCCATTCGATCGAATGGATCTTTACCCTCTGGTGTGTAGTGAGAAAAATACCCGCGCTGAAACATATCCAAGGAATGAGACCGACCCACATCACGCAACGCCTCATTAGGAGCCACTGAACCAATATCCCGCTCCAACCTCTCTTGGTTAACCAGATCAATCATACCCTGCTCTAAATCTGCGCAAACCTTAGGACTCTGGACAGAAAAAGGCAGAGTTACAAATTCTTTTGACTCTGGCTCAATAGTAAATAATTGGGACAGGTCATTTAAAGCCGGTTTAACGAGCGGATCAATCGGAGCGTTAGCCAAGGCTGTAACGCTGGCTAGTCTAGGGCCTAAGAACGAATCTCTCACCGCTACTTTAAGCGGATGGTCTAATGGTAGAGCCAAGATTAAACTAGCCGCATAGGCCGCCATAACAGTCACATTAATTGCACCAGGCACTATGCCACTAAACTGCCACCAGTCCGGATTACCCCGACGAGGATGCAAGCGACGGCCGGCCAGCAACACCACCATTGATACTAAGCCATCCACTACAATCGCTAACAACAGAAAGGCTAATACATTAGCCAGACTCCTTGGTACCGTCCATATGAGCAATACCCAGTCAGCCACTGCTTCATAGGCATAAAAAGCCACTACCAGCGAAATAGCCAAGCCAATTAGGTTAGCCAACGATGCGAGCAACCCATCCCGCCAACCGCGCCAACCACCAAAGGCAATAGCTGCCACCAAGCTAATATCAACCAAAATAGACCAGCCAACCATATCTGACATTATGGCTGGCCAATCATATCTGTACAAGACAGTAAATTCATATCACAACGCACTACAGCTGATAGTAAATTTGCCACACTCACTACTATGCACCACCCGGTCATAATTAAATACTTGCCGCAGCTGAAGTTTGAGTAGGTTTCTGTTTAACTTCTGGCTTAGCTAAAGCCAATTTTAATACCTCATCAACATCTTCAACAAAGTGCAAACGTATCTCCTTGCGGACCTCTGCGGGGATATCTTCAATATCAACCTCATTCGACTTAGGCAGAATAATTGTCGTTAACCCGGCTCGTTGGGCGGCCATTACTTTTTCCTTAACTCCGCCAATTCTCAACACTCGACCACGCAAAGTAACTTCACCCGTCATAGCCACATCATTGCGCACCGGTGTACTGGTCATGGCCGAGACTAAAGCTGTCGCCATTGCTACTCCAGCCGACGGACCATCCTTAGGGATAGCCCCAGATGGAACATGAACATGAACATCCTTCTCGGCCGAAAGTCCAGAAGCAATTCCCAGAGCCTCGGCATGGGCACGGGCATACGAATAGGCAGCCTGAACCGATTCTTTCATTACATCACCCAACTGACCAGTCAACTGCAAATTACCCTTACCCGGAAATAGGGATGCTTCGATGGACAAAACTTCACCGCCAAACGGTGTAACAGCCAATCCAGCTACCATGCCTACGGAATCCTCAACCTCCTTGGTCCATTTGTCAACTTTTGACGGCCCTAAATATTTCTTAATCTCTTTAGCCCCTAGGCGTCCCGGAGCTTTGCCTCCTTCAGCCACCTTTTTGGCAATCTTGCGAGCCACAGCTGACAATTGACGCTCCAAGTCTCGCACACCAGCCTCCATAGTATAGTGCTCAATAGTGTATTCCAGAGCCTCATCACTAAAGTCCATCTGATCTTTGCTCAGGCCATTAGCTTCTCGAACCTTATCCGACAAATGCTCTTTAGCAATGTGCTGTTTTTCCTTCTCGGTGTAGCTCGGAAAGTTAATAATCTCCATACGGTCACGCAATGGAGCCGGGATAGTCTCGAGGACATTAGCCGTACAAATAAACAGCACATCAGACAAATCAAATGGCACTTCTAGATAATGATCAGAAAAAGCAGTATTTTGCTCGGGATCTAATGCCTCTAGCAGAGCCGATGACGGATCTCCCCGAAAATCGGAGCCGACCTTGTCAATTTCATCCAGCATAAATACCGGATTTTTGGTCTTGGCCTGATTAATACCTTGAATAATTCGACCAGGCATAGCCCCTACATAGGTACGTCGATGACCACGAATTTCCGCCTCATCATGCACTCCGCCCAAGCTCATTTTGACAAACTTACGATCAAGCGCTTTGGCTATCGATCGACCAATAGAAGTTTTACCTACCCCGGGAGGGCCATAAAAGCACAGAATAGGACCTCGAATCTTCCCAGTTAATTGATGAACGGCCAAATATTCCAAGATCCTGTCCTTAACCTTGGGTAGGCCATAGTGGTCGGTATCCAGCTGACCCTGAGCGTCTTTTAGATCAACATGAGATTCAGTCTTTTCCTTCCATGGTAGGGAAATCATTAAATCAAGATAATTCCGAATATAGCTAACTTCGGGGCTCATTGAGGGCATGGCCCGTAACCGTGATAGCTCTTTCAAGGCTCGTTCCTGGACCTCCTCTGGCATACCTTTACTCTTAATCTGCTTTTCCAAATCGTCCAAGTCTCCTGACTCGCCTTCGCCCAACTCTTTTTGGATTGTTTTCATCTGCTCACGCAAATAAACTTCCTTCTGCATCTTAGACAACTCTTCTTGAGTTTCACTGGCCAGCTTTTGTTCTAGCTCCGCTACATGCAACTCTTGAGCCAGCAAGAAATTAGTTTTTCCCAACCTATCTTCCAAATCAGTCGTTTCCAAAATATCTTGTTTCAGCTTGTAATCGTTGCCCACTTGCGACACAATCAAATCGACCAACCGATGCCCAGACCCGGTAGACAGAATATTGATCAGCACTTGCATGTCAAAATCCTTACGCAGTGACACATAGGTCTTTAATTGGTTTGTCAGGGTGTTTTTTAACGCCACCACAGTAGCATTGTCCGATTCAATCGTCGGCAATTTTTCTACATCAGCCTTAAAATAGGGATCAGTCTGACTAAATCGAGCTATCTTAACGCGGGACAATCCCTCGGCAATCACCTTAACGTCATCATCAGATCGCAAAGCATTCCTAATCACGCCGAGTGTTCCCACTGAATACATGTCCTCGGGATCAACTTGATCAATATCAGCTTCCTTTTGTGCCACAAAGACCACCGGCGTGTCTTGCTGTAACGCTTCATCTAGGGCCAGCCTAGCCATAGAGCGGCCAAACACTAACCCAGTCTGTGTGCCGGGAAACATAACCACATCACGCAGGGGCAATACTAATACATTTTCAATATGTGTGTCTTGAGAAAATTGGTCCATAATGTCCTCTCTGTTAATCATAACTATAGTGGTGAAATTCGCATAAACGCTAGCACAGTATAGAATAGAGTGCTAAGTCCGTCAAGTGGCGAGCGTTGGTTGACCAGCGTGGAATGACATGCTAGTGTTAAAACTTGCCAGATATTCTCAGCGCTATAATGACTAAATTCGCTATCCGATCTTGCCTGCTTATATGTATCGTATCTCTAGCTTTCTATATTGCTCGTTCTCGATTCGAATCATCTCATCATTCAACCACTGAATCGACACTAGCTGCCAAGCCATTGCCCACATTCATTATTACACCTCAACCATGGTCTCTCCAAGATGGTAATCAACTAACCATAGACGACATCTCAGCCAGCTCTCTTTTGCTCGTCAACCAAACAACCGGACAAATCCTTGCCCAGCGCAATGCCGATCAACAGCGCCCCATGGCCTCACTTACCAAAGTCATGACTGCCGCCCTGGCTCTCGAGTTTACTCAAGCTAATAGTCTGGTTACTGTGCCCGCCAAGGCCCTTCAAGGTCTACCAGCTGATTCAGCCATGATGGGTATTTCGGCCGGTGAGCAATATACGATCAAAGAGCTACTCTACGGCTTACTCCTACCGTCCGGCAACGATGCCGCTCAAGCTATCGCCATGGCCGTAGCTGGGGATCAGAAACGATTCGTCGACCTTATGAACGCCAAAGCTCAACAGCTCGGCATGCAACATACCCACTTCACCAACCCATCGGGACTGGATGACCAAAACCACTACTCTAGTGCTAAAGATTTAGTAGTTTTAGCGCACTATGCGGCTTCTTTTCCTCTCTTTCAACAAATAATTGCCACCTATCAAAAAGAATTGCCTTACTCGCTCAACCACAAATATCTAAGTTTAATTAACGCCAACGCCTTTATTACTAATTACAGTGGAGCCACCGGTATTAAGCCGGGCAATACTGGAGAGGCTGGTAACTGCCTATTAGCTTCAGCCACGCGCAATGGCCATACATTAATCGGGGTATTATTAGACACGCCAGGTCGCAACACCAATATGGCCAAGCTATTTGATAAAGGATTTGCCGCCCTAGAAAGCAAGTAGGGTCGAGTCGATCAACTAACTAGGCGTACCGAACTTTACCCACACTACTTAGACGAAGTCGCCATTTGACCAACTCTAGTGATCAGCTTTTTAGGTTGAGATTCATACACGATACCAGCGTTCCCCTCGGGCAATAGTGAGATAATATGTTCAATTTCCTCTGTAACTGCTGACGATCCGGTCACCATACCGACGACTTTTTTATCAGGCAAAGGCGCATCCAGTTCTGGCAAGCCGCCGGTACGCCCGCACACAAAAATAACCACATCGGACTGGCGTAACATGAGAGTATTTCTCGATGTAGCATCCAAGCCAGTCATTAACAACGAGTCAAAGTGATCGACCGGCCAGCCAAAGACTTTTTTATGTTCACGTTCCGAAACTGCACTAGAGAATCCTATACATGTACCTCCAGCCGTCTTAGCTCCCTCAGCCGCCCAAGAAGAGACGCCAGCTTCGGCCGTTACTAATAAAGTGAATCCTTGTCGCGCGATCTCCGATCCAAGGGCCACAGCTAGCGCCCGATGAGAAGCCGGACTTCGTTTCATAGATGGCCCCATCACGCTAATTTGCAATGACCGTGCAGTGGAACTCCGAATAGCTGACTTGACAGTTGCTGGCATAACTTCAACTTTACCATGCTTGACTGCTGCTTGCCAGACCGTCATCCAGTCACGTATGCCTCCAGCTCGCTTGTCTGTCTAAAATCATGCCTCACTCCTGTATACTAGTTATAGAGGAGCATATATATGAATACAAACACTACCTGGGATCTCACGCCCTTAGCCACCAACGACATTGACCAAGAGCTAACGCACAGCCTGCAACAATCTCAGCGCAAAGTAGCCGAATTTGTTAAGAAGTGGTCACAAAGACAAGATTATCTAGAAAAACCTGACGTGCTAGTCATAGCCCTCGATGAATATGAAAATCTGATGCACTACCATGGTCTCAATACGCGTGCCAGTTACTATTATGACCTGCGTACCGCTCAAGACCAGCTAAATACCGATCTTAAGGGCATGGCCGCCTCGGCCGATGAGCAAGTAATTGACCTAGCCAACCAGATTCAGTTCTTTACTCTAGCTATAGCCAAAATCCCTCAGGTTAAACAAGCAGACTTCCTCGGCTTTGCCGGCTTACAAAAATATCATCACTTTTTACAGCAACTCTTCAAAGAATCGCACCACACCCTAACCGATCAAGAAGAGAAAATTCTCAATCTCACCAGCCAACCAGCCTATCAGGCCTGGGTCCGAATGACCGAAACATTCTTAAGTGGCAAGCAAGTTAAAACTCTCGCTCCAGACGGCCGTCAAAAAGATGCCACACTACCTGAGTTACTCAGCTTGTCTAGTCATCAGGACAAAAAAGTACGAGACAAGGCCGCCAAACATATTCACGCTATCATGTCCGAGATTGCCCCAATCGCTGTAGAAGAAATGAACGCCATACTACAATATAAAAAAACCACCGATCAACTCAGAAAATTTGCCCGCCCAGATGCCAGTCGACACCTCTCCGATGACATAGATTCTCAAGTGGTAGATCAAATGCTTAACGCTGTTGAGCAGAGATATGATATAGCCCAGCGCTTCTACAAGCTCAAAGCCAGGCTGTTCGGGCTTAATAAGCTTGCCTACCATGAACGCAATCTCGAGTATGGCCATTTAGACCAACACTACGAGTACCCCGAGGCCGTCGAGGTCGTCACCACCGTGTTTCGTAAACTAGATCCAGAATTTGCCAGTATTCTGGAATCTTTTGTCGCCAATCGCCAAATCGACGTTTATCCACGCCCAGGCAAGTCAGGCGGAGCCTTCTGCGCCCACCGTCTCATTACTCAACCTTCCTATGTCTTACTTAACCATACCGACAAGTTGCGTGATGTCTTAACCTTGGCTCACGAAATGGGGCACGCCATAAATAACGAACTAATGCGGCAAAAGCAGAATGCCCTCAACTTTGACACTCCACTGGCAACAGCCGAGGTAGCCAGCACTTTTATGGAGGATTTTGTCCTACAGCACTTAGCTCAATCTGCGGATGCCTCAACTCAACTAGCCATCAATATGATGAAGCTAAACGACGACGTCTCATCCATATTCCGCCAAGTGGCCGGCTACCGCTTTGAGCAGAGTCTGCATAACGAGCACCGCCGAACCAACTACGTATCACAAGAACGCATCGGCCAGCTCTTTGCTGAACAAATGAAAAAATACATGGGACCGGCCGTCGTTCAATCAGCTGGTAGTCAAAACTGGTGGGTTTATTGGAGTCATTTCCGCCATTTTTTCTACGTCTACTCGTATGCGTCGGGATTGCTCATCTCCAAGTCACTGCAAGCCATGGTTCATCAAGATCCGTCTTCTATTAGCAAGGTTAAAGAGCTTCTGGCCGCCGGCTCATCAGCTTCACCATTGCGTATTTTCCAAAAACTCGATCTGTCCATCGATCAACCAGACTTTTGGCAGCAGGGCCTATCTCAGATAGAAAACCTTCTCCACCAAACAGAAAAACTAGCCGACCAGCTGGGCGACAAAGCAATTCAAAAGTCAGACTAATTCAAAAGTTAAAGGGTAAACGTCAAAAACGAAGCTTAAAAGTAAAATTTTTGACGTTTACCCTTATCTACAGGCCCCCTTGTAAATAACTATCCTAAAAATAACAAATCTTGCCACCAAGCTAAATTTTCTGCTTGCCTGTTGACCTAGCAAGCAAAAGTTGTGTAGCCTTGTTTTTGTCTTAATGCACTCTCACAGCTTGATACACTCGACAGCCAACTCACATCACTAAGTTTCTAGCGTGAGAGTTGCCAGAGTGTCCTTGGCGCTCATGCCCCGAGACGCCCAAGGCGCAAGCTCCCCCTTGTGTTCGATTTTCCTTATACCTTGAAACCATCACGGTACTTTCGTCTGCAATCTGCGGCACACGTTTTGTTGTGCTCACACTGTGACGTGTCGTCATGTTTGAGGGTATAAGTGCCCTGTTTGACGCGACCACATTGGAGGGGTCGCCACCTATGCCAAGACCTATATATTTAGCCGTCATTATTGCCGGTGCGTTGTGGATCGGATCCACCATACCAGCCAGCACCGCTCACGCGGATACAGAACCTGGCACAGCAACTGAAGAGGAGCCAAGCGGACCCAATACAACACCCTACACGGTGCAGCGTGGTGAATACTTAGAGAAAATCGCCAAAGCTCATGACATTAACTGGCCATCCATCTTTGAGTTGAATGAAGACATATCAAATCCAGACATCATCTACCCAAATCAAGAGCTGGACATTCCTGATCAAGATGTTCCGCTAACCCGTCAACTCCCATCCGAAACCACTATGACAGTTCCCGACTCGTATAAACCTACGGTTCAGGTAAAGACGACTTCAACTTCAGCTCAAACTACACCCAAAGTCCAAGCCAAAGGAAACCTAGGCGTAGGCAATGCTTTGGCGTACGTTGGATATCCGTATCGTTACGGTGGCAATACGCCGGCTGGTTTCGATTGCTCGGGCTTCACTCAATATATCGCTAGTCAGCAAGGAGTTTATTTGCCACGTACTGTTATGGGGCAATACAGTGCTACGGCTCGCATTAGCAAAGGCGAGCTTCGCCCTGGCGACCTCGTCTTCTTTAACGCTCATCACGTCGGCATCTATGTTGGCAACGGCAACATTGTACATGCCGCCACCCCAGCCCTCGGCGTGAGAGTCGATAGCCTAGCCGCAGCTATAGCCTATAATGGCTACCTTGGCGCCGGCCGGCTATAAAACAATTGCCATCCATTTTAGTTACTCAGAGGCGCATCTTGCCACCTCTGAGTAACTGCGCTAAAATAACTACCACATGTCATACAGCCACTACTATCTCGCCACACTTTTGGGCCTGCTCATAATAGGTTGGGGATATACCTGGTTTAAGCAAACCGCCACCAGAAGTAGACAATGGCTTGTTAAAACCACTCTCTGCATCATCCCCATAGCCACTATAATCGCTTGGTGGTGGAATTGGCCTCTGGACAATCTCACCCTCCTTCCGCCAGATTGGACTCGTCTTCAAATAATCATAGGGAGTAGCCTGAGTATGGCCTTACTCTCCTTTTGGTCGCGCCAGCTGGCTAACCAACTATTTTCTCAAGCGGTCAACATGCGCTGGGTACCATACATCAGCACAGTAGTTACCCTGTACCTAGGCCAACTCCTCACAGCTAACTGGGGGTGGTCACCAACCTTTTTCCTGACTATAGTAGCCGCTTGTATAGCCCTAGCGGCATTGTATAAAAGTCAATTCACCTCAGTTCGTCTGCAAGTCATCGCGCTCATTAGCACAATCGCTATTAGCATTAGTATTGGAACGGTAGCCGCCGCCCTTGCGCCAACCATCACTGGACTCACCTTCGGATCATGGCAAATTGGCTGGTTTGCTGATGCCATTCTCGCCATAGCTACCGTTGCCTTAGCCCTGCCAATTGTCACTGGCCTATGGTTAAACCAACCTCTAAAAACTTCTTCGTAACATGACGACACTACTCAAAGGTCAGCCAGCAGCCGCAACCATCTATAACTCACTTCGGCATAGAATAACCCAGCTCAAGCGACCGCCGCATATCGCCATCATCCAAGTCGGAGACAACCCCGCTTCGTCCAGCTATATTGCCACCAAACAGCGCCAGGCTAAGCGACTCAATATTCAAATAACTCACCACCATTTGTCCGATCAAACCACCACCAACCATATACTCGCCCTCATCAACCAACTAAACAATAACCCTGCCATCCATGGCATCTTGGTCCAGCTACCTCTCCCCGCCAACGTCAACAGCGAGCAAGTACTTCAGGCAATCAACCCGGACAAAGATATAGATGGGTTATGCCCCGTTAACCTAGGCCAGCTAATGATTGGAAACCCAATCTTAGCTCCCGCCACAGCCGTAGGCGTCGTCGCACTGCTAAAGCAATATCAAATCCCCATAGCTAAGCAAGCTGTCACGATTATCGGCCGCAGTCGTCTGGTTGGGCTGCCGTTAGCCCATCTGCTCCTACAAGAACAAGCGACGGTCACCATTGCCCATCGTCAAACAACTCCACTAGCCAACGCCACCTGCACCGCCGATATAGTGATCACAGCTGCTGGCCAGCCCAATCTCGTTACACCAGACATGATCAAGCCAGGAGCGGTGGTTATAGATGTCGGCACAACCAAAACCGATCACGGTCTAGTCGGCGACGTCCACCCTGACGTAGCCACAATAGCCAGTGCTATATCTCCAGTCCCCGGCGGGATTGGCCCCCTAACCGTAGCCTGTCTCATGGCCAATGTCGTCTCCGCCGCAGAAATACAGAATGTCTCCGATTAACTAAAGACTTTACAATTCAACCCCAATGACCAACTCATAAGCGCACAGATGCGTATATGCTGCTACCCCATTACCATCTGTATACCCTACAACTAAACGTCGACCAGCATAATTATTATGGCAAATAAAAAGGACTAATAAACTCGCGGATTTCATCGGCCAAGCGCGTTCGGTCGGCCTCTTTTCCTCTAAAGGCTCGCCCAATAAACTGAGCAATAGTTTTCATATCCTTAATCTCGGCTCCACGCGTCGTCACCGCTGCCGAGCCCATCCGCAAACCCGACGTAACAAAAGGCGACCTCGTCTCACGAGGAACTGTATTTTTATTAACAGTAATATTCACCTCATCCAAAATATGCTCAGCTTCCTTACCAGACAAACTGTCTTCATCGCGACCCAAGTCGATTAATAATAGATGATTATCTGTTCCGCCGCTGACTACCCGCAAGCCTTCATCCTGCAATGCCGCAGCTAAAGCAGCAGCATTCGCCACCACCTTCTCAGCATACTGCTTAAATTCAGGTTGAGCTGCTTCAGCCAATGCTACAGCCTTACCCGCAATAACGTGCTCCAGTGGTCCCCCCTGAATTCCGGGGAAAATTGCCTTATCAACTGCCTTGGCATACTCAGCCTTACACAAAATTAAACCGCCGCGTGGCCCTCGCAACGTCTTGTGAGTCGAAGAAGTAACAAAATCAGCAAACGGCACCGGTGATGGGTGTAAGCCAGCCGCCACTAGACCAGCAATATGCGCCATATCAACCAGCAACACAGCGCCTACTGAGTCGGCAATGTCGCGAAACTTAGCAAAATCGAGCTGGCGCGGATAAGCAGTCAATCCGGCTACCAACAACTTAGGCTTAAAAGCTTTCACTTGATCGGCCACAGCATCGTAATCTAAAACTTCTGATTCCACATCTACACCATAGTGGTCAAAGTGATACAGCTGACCAGAAAAGTTAGCCGGATTGCCATGAGTCAAATGCCCGCCTTGAGTCAACGACAAGCCCATAACCTTATCTCCTGGCTTCAGCATGGCCATATAAACGGCCATATTCGGCGCCGAACCAGAGTGGGGCTGGACATTGGCATGTTCGGCACCAAACAGCGATTTTGCCCGGTCAATAGCCAACTGTTCAATCTGATCAATTATTTCACAACCACCGTAATATCGCTTACCTGGATATCCTTCAGCGTACTTATTGGTCAAAATTGAGCCAGTTGCCTCTCTGACAGCGGCCGACACATAATTCTCAGAGGCAATCAGCTCAATTTTATCGCGTTGACGAACAGCTTCCGCTTTAATAAGAGCGGCAATGGTTGGATCTTGGGAGGATAAATCAGACATACCACTATACTAACAAAGGATATTCGGCTTGTCCAAAATAAATTTACGGCAACATCACCGGAATAGTAGGCTCAGCCGAGGTCGGAGTGGGGGTAGGAGTCGGCGTTGGCGTAGGGGTGGGGGTTGGTGTATGAGTCGGCTTGCTCGTCGGTGTCGTAATTGGCGTAGCTGAAGGCGTCGCCGTCATCGTTGGCGTAGGTGTAGGAGTTGGCTCAGTGTTGCATCGAGACTTAGGCAGCTTAGTCTTAATAAAGTACTCGCTTACCGTATTGTCACTGGCATGCTCTGCAATCGCTTCTTGACCCTTACAAACCAACAGTTTAGTAACATTATTGGGCTGCTCGTACCACTTAACTGGCTTACCCTTAAGGTAGCCCTCCATAACGTCGTGCCAAATCGGCCCGGCACCAGTAGCACCAGCCAATGTCATAGGCGTATTAGCAGAATTACCCACCCATACCCCAACGGCAATCTGGGGCGTATAGCCTACAGCCCATGCATCCACCCCGTTATCAGTTGTACCAGTCTTGACTGCCGCCGACCGCGACAGCTTTAGCGAACTATTAAACCCAAATACCAAGCTGCGAGCCGTATTATCATTCAAAATATCAGAGATTAAATAGACAAATCCGGGATTGACAACTTGTTTACCTTTATTGGCATCTTGGCTAAAAAATAAATTCTGTTTTGGATAAATCTGGTTACCATTCTTGTCAACTATTTTGGTATAACTAAGTAAATCATGATAGCGACCTTCATCAGCAAGCGTTGCAAAACCATGGGTCAAATCCGTCAACGGTACTTCCGCACAGCCAAGTACAATGGCTAAACCACACTTTTGCACAGCATCTTTTTGCAAGCCAGTCAAGCCCACATTTCGCATCGTATCAACAAAATCTCCTACACCGACTTTCTGGAGCATCTCCACCGCTGGAATATTAAGCGAGTTAGCCAAAGCGGTCCGCACCGTAACGTTGCCTCTAAACCGGCCATCAGCATTCTTCGGCTTATAGTTATTGAAATCTGTCGACACGTCGTGCAGAATAGTAGCCGGAGTATACCCTTCCTCAAAACTGGTCAAGTACATAAACGGCTTGGTAGCACTGCCTGGCTGTTGCGGCTCAGTCGCCCAGTTATATTTACCCTGTGCTTCATCGTCACTGTAATCAGCCGAACCAACCATAGCCCGTATTTGGCCATTGGCCGGATCAATTGCTACCAATGCGCCGTTATTGGCCCCAGCATTTTTTAGCGCAGCTACCCGTTTGGCCACCGACTGTTGAGCAATAGATTGCAAAGAACTATCGAGTGTCGTGTAAATTTTAAAACCAGACCTCGTCATAACATCCTCACCATACTCCTCGGCAACTAAATGACTGACGTACTGCACAAAATGAGGGGCTTGGGTGCTGACCTGAGATCCTCCCGATCCGCCATAGACTAACTCTTCTTGGCTCGCCTGCTGATACTCATCCTCTGTAATGTAGCCCTGATCCCGCATAACTCTCAACACCTGGGCTTGACGCTGCTTGGCTAAATCAATATCTCCGTCCAGCGGCGAGTAGGCAGATGGGGCCTGGGGCAGCCCAGCCAGCATAGCACTTTCAGCAATGCTCAATTCCGACAAAGATTTACCAAAATAAATCTCGGCTGCCTCCCTAACCCCAAAGGCTCCGGAGCCGTAAAAATTAGAGGTCAAATACAGCTGTAAAATTTGCTCTTTGGAATAACGACGATCAATCTCAATGGATAGCACTAATTCTTGAAACTTACGGATAAAAGTCTTCTTTTGGGTTAATAGTGAATTCTTGACCAGCTGCTGGGTAATAGTCGAACCACCTATATAGTTAGGGTCACCCATTTGAATATTAGTAATAACCGCCCTCATGATCGAACTAATACTAAACCCACCGTGCTTATAGAAATCTTTATCTTCAATCGCCACCGTGGCTTCTTTCAGACTATCAGGAATTTCCTTCATTGGGATAAGCGTCGTATCTCTAGCCTCTCCCGTATGGTAGAATTCCTTACCATCTTTGTCATAAAAAATGAGGCCGACATTTTTACGGTTAATCAAGGCTTCGGGAGTAGCTAAGCTATTAGCAAACACCACGTAGGTGACAACAGTAGTCACGCTCAGAAATAAAAACCCAATAACACCAATCAAAGCAATCAGCTTAGGGTTATGAACCAAGCGTAAAGTTGCCAAACTAACCCGTTGCCACCTGGGCCTGGACGCAGGCTTGGAAGCTCGGTGCACACCTGGACCGGCAAACGACATTTTGCCAGCAGGTTTAGTGGATTTAGTGGTGTGAGAATCGGCCATACATCGTTAATATTACGTAGATTCCAACTGGAAGTAAAGCATCAGAGCCGAGG
>CAZHWT010000025.1:0-19702 GCA_964536215.1 uncultured Candidatus Saccharibacteria bacterium | reverse complement strand
AGTCCACAACGCTATTTGAAAGGATGTGTTGTTCCGCTTTAGTTGACAGTGCCCCAACTCGGCGCAGCTCCTAGGCCTGAAGATATGGTCGAAACGGCATACTCGACTGGGTCAGTAGGACTGGTGAGCTGGACGGTGTTTTTGTTAAAACTGGCCGTGTCTGGGCGACAGCCAGCATGACCGTTAAGGTCGAGCTTAAAGCCGACCGTTTGGACAGCGTAGCCATTCCAGAGCGGCTTAAAGGAGGAATTGATTAAATTAACTGGGACGTTAGTCTGGTTATTGGCCGGGAATGACTCAAGGATGCTAAATCCAGCAGCCAGGCTTGGCGAAGCGCTGAGGCCATATGCTAGTAGGCTAGTAGTAATAGCTGCGAGAGCGGCGGCAGTTCTCATACTATTTAAGTATACATGATACAGGCAGCCGTAGTGGGACAGTGTCAATGATATGTTCTACTTTGGTTAATGGCGGACTTATTTCGACTGTGAGGATTTCGGGAGAACAATCTTTGTAGCAATCAACCCTTGACGGCGGCGCTGGTGAATGACTGATGTTGTTAAAATAGGCCACGGGCTATGACTGTTATGCTGCCTAGACACAGTTATCCGGTAGCTGCCACGATCGACCAAGAAGGCATAATGTCCGCTGCTTGTAGTTACAACGGGTGGCCGCGGTACAGTCGGATGGGCTGTGTCCACCAAGCTAACGATAGCTCCAGCAACTGGATGGCCGTACGAGTCAAGGATGGTGCCGTGCGCGTGCTGGTGGCGATACCACAACATTAAACCGATTAAGCCGACATATAGAGCTAGAATGATGCCGTTAATGGGGTTGGATTGTAACAAGAAGGTGCACAAACTCCAGCCAAAGCCTATGGCAAATAATACGTTTCCCCACCGCCGCCAGATAATCACCCAGTCAGGTTCGACGTGCTTATTGAGCTGATTCCAGTCTGCCGCAGTGGGGTCCATAGGAATATTGACCGAAATAGGTTGGTCGTCTGTTACGAATAAGGGTTCTCCATGATACAAATCTTGATAGACTTCGTCGCTTTCGGCAGATTTGAGCGAGGCAGCAGGGAAGGTGTAATTAGTGCGAACGGCATGGATCATATATTGTCCCGGTTCGACCGTAAATTGGTAGCGGCCGTAAATGTCGGAGATTGTCTGCCACTGTTGACCGTATTGATTGGTCAAGATAATGAGGACTGGATCGAGCGGTAGTTTGGTTTTAGCGTCGTAGACTACGCCCCACGGATAGCGATGACGCCGCCAGACGAGGATCCCTAGCAATGAGACAATCTGCCACCATGACAGGCTAGGAAGCAAGCTAATAATGGTGGTAATAAGGGTGATTAGCCAAGGAATGGTGGCTACAATTGCTACGGGGATGGCCGCAGCGGCTCCACCATGTTGGGCCAATTTGTCGATTGATTCTAAGGCGGTTTGGAGCGGAGGGCCGATTATTGGAATATCTCCAATTGGGTCAAAGCGTGAGGGTGGGGTGGTGTGAGGGACGAGTGGTGCTGGCGTTGGAGTTAACGTAAGAGACGGCGTTGGTGTTGAGGTAGTATCTGGGGTAGAGGTGGGGGTTGGCGTAGGCGTTGGCGCAATGTAGTGGGGGTCATAGGTCTGATGGAGCGACTGCCAGGGTAGGGCTAAGCCTGGACCAATGAGGCGGGCTGAGATAGTAAAGGGGGTTGGGTAAGTATCTTGATGGCCAGTAATCAGCGAAAAAGAGACGGTCCGATCGGCGCCGGGTGGCATGGGTGTAATCTGCCAGGTGATAGTCCGGGCGGTTAGATCTATTTGCGGTTGGACATATCCCAGCGCTTTGGTGGCACTATTTACTACGTAGCTGAGGAGTGGTGGCTGGATAGACTGGTCTTCACTCCAAGTTGCTTGGATGACGATTATGTCGGTGGCGGTGGGGCGAAGCCAGCCGTAGGTGATGGTGTAGGTAATGGTTTCGTGGGAGGAGACAATGGCGCCGCGGTTAGAGCTGAGATTGAGCTGGAAGTCAGAGGTTTTGGCCGGAACACTCGCCGTCACGGTTAGGGAGTCAGCTACCGCAGTCCCAGGCAGGATTAGGCAGAGGAGGATACTAAGAATAGCAATTTTAAACCAATGTGGACGCAATGAGGCCATACTGCTATGATACGGAGTAGCTTGCCTGCTAGCAAGCGGCTGGGGGTTGAACACGGGTACGTACACATGTACGTACATGTGTACGTACTTCTCTCCGCTTTGTGTCATTCCCGGCTTGACTCCGATCAAATCGGGATTAATTGTAGATCGAGAATCGTTGATCGTTGATCTTTTTTTTACCGTCATTCCCGACCTGATCGGGAATCGTTGATCGTTTTTGTGTCATTCTCAGCTTGACTGAGAATCTGATTCTCGATCGGGTCGAGAATGACATGAATAAAAAGCTTCTGCCCTCCAGCGCAGCGAGCCATCCTGCCATCCTGCCCTCCAGCGCTGCTGCCGCTCTTGTGCTTGCCTGTCAGGGTACGGTAGAGTATATGGTATGGATAGGTACGTGCGCAGCCTGTGGGCTGCAGTTGTTGGTTCATGGTTCATTCCTCCCCTAGCGGGGCGGACAGGGGTTTATAGTCGATGGTTCTTTCACGTTGGTGCGAGGAGTGGATTCTCGATCGGGTCGAGAATGACACGAACGCGTACGTATAGTACGTCTGACTCCCACCCTCACGTCATCCTGAGCCATAGCGAAGGATCTTCCACCAAGAGATGGTCTCAGCCTGGAAGCTTTTTCACTGTGTTTAGAATGACACGAATAAGAACCTGGGCGCTTGAAACTGGACCCCGATTGAATCGGGGTGGACGTTGGACGCGTACGTTACTGCCTAGTCCCTCTATTCGTAAGCTGGTAGTCATTGGACTGGCAGCTCTACTGGTTGCAACTACTCTTGTTCCCATATTGAACTTTATCCAGCCTAATGAGGCACAGGCGGCCTGGTATAACGAAGACTGGAAGTTTAGGAAAGGGATTAGTGTTGATCATGACAGCGATGAAGCTAATGTGTATACAAGTATATCCATGGATACGTCTGATACGTCTAGGTTTAAAGCAGATTGTTCAGATCTTAGATTCACTGACTACAATGGGACGACTATTCCCTACCACATTGTATCGGGCTGTGGGACGAGTACGACAGACATTCAACTTCTGTTTGGAAGCTTGCCAGAAGGAGAACAGACGCTTTACATGTATTACGGTAATTCATCAGCTAGTGATATGAGAGTGCAAGAATCATTTAATAATGAAGCGACAGGAGTTACTACAACCTTAGGCCAAGAAGAATCTTCTGTAGGACCAATTGCCGAGTGGAAGTTTGATGAAGGGTATGGGACAACAGCTCATGCGTCATCCTGGAGTGGAGCGATAGGAGTTGGGGATGGGACGATTAATGGAGCTGCGTGGCAGAGCGAAGAGATGTGTCCAATGGGCAAGTGCTTACAGTTTGATGGGGTGGATGATTTTGTGGAGGTGGCAAGTACACCGACACTAACTCCAAACAATCTTACTGTCTCTGCTTGGATCAAGCCAAGTAGTGTGACGGGAGACATGGCGATTATTACTAAATCTGGCGGCTCCCTAAAAGATTACTCCTTGCGAATTCAAGCTGGAAAATTAGGATTCGCGATCTTTAATGGCGGTACAGGCTATATTGCTGAAACTGCTACACCACTTTTGCCTAATACTTGGCAGTTTGCTGTTGGAAGTTGGGATGGGACAACTATTTCGCTTTATATAAATGGTAAGCTAGGCGCAACTCTGCAGCCAGGCGTTGCTAAGTCGGCTACTACTGAGCCATTATTCATAGGTGCTAGACCCAACTTTATTACTCCGGCGTTTCTTAAAGGTTTCATAGATGGACCAAAGGTTTACAATTACGCTCGCACTCAACAGCAAGTCCAACAAGACTATATAGCTGGAATGCAGTCTTTGGCTCAACAACAGGCTAATTTGTCTAATGGGTTAGTGGGGTATTGGAAGATGGATGAAAATTCTTGGGATGGGACGAGTGGGGAGGTAAAAGACTCTAGCGGGAATGGGAATAATGGACAGACTGTAGGTGGGACAACTATTGGATCGGGCAAGTTTGGCAATGGTGGGAATTTTGATGGGGTGGATGACTATATTTCGTTAGGCACGCCAACAACTTCCCGAAGTAGAACGTATGCTATTTGGGTAAACAGCAATATCTATCCTGAGTCAATTCGTCGTGGTGTAATAGGAGAGAATGGTAATACCCGAATAGATTATGGCAATGGGATTAACACTAGTTACCATGCTCTAGTTACATTATCCTCGGGTTCTCCTGGGTATTTGGAACTTACGACAGACTCAACAACTACATTGGGTTCATGGAACTACTTAGTGCTGGCAGTCGATGATGACAGATCTGAGGCTTCTTTCTATCTAAACGGCACATTATCGACTACCGCTACGTGGGATCCAGCTGTTAGACATGCAAATAGTGGCATGGCTGCTTATATTGGTAGAGTTAATGGCAGTGCTCAATTTGACGGAGGTATGGATGAGGCTAGGATATATAATCGGGCTTTATCATCTACTGAAGTTCAGCAGCTTTATACTTATGCCCCCAAACCCGTGGCATATTATGATTTTGAGGAAGGGGCGGGGAGTTCTGTTTATGATAAATCGGGGAATGGGAATAATGGGGCGTGGAGTGGAAGTGGGAGCGCTCGGTATGCAGCAGGACAGGTTGGTAAAGCGGGGAGTTTTAATGGCAGCGATACTTCTGTTCTAGTTGACTCAAGTGCAGATTTTGCTGTTGGCGAATCTTTAACCTTGTCGGCTTGGGTGCGACCGGGCGATACGCTTGACTCTGATGCTCAGGTGATTAGTAAGGGCAATGCTTGGGGATTAGCACTTCCCTCGGGCTCTGCGCTTAAGTTTTATTTTTGGGGAGCAAATCAGCAGGTTGCCTACACGTTTACTCCGCATATGTGGTATTACATTACGGGTACGTTTGATGGAACATTTAGGCGGTTTTATGTTAATGGTACCCTTATTGGAACTCAGCCTTCTGCTGCTCCACCCACTTCAATAGATGATTTATATATTGGTCGTCATGCTTTAGCTGCTAACAATTATTTTAACGGTTCTATCGATGAGGTGAAGTTTTATAATTATGCCCGCACGCCCGGTCAGATTGTGCAGGATATGCAGGCAGGACGGCCGGTAGTGGATAGCCCGGTGGGGTATTGGAAGTTTGATGAAGGGCAAGGGACGGTGGCGCATAATTCTGGAGTGGTAGGGAGTGTGTTGGACGGGGCAATTACGGCAGCTGCCTGGGACGAAGGTCGAACTGGAACAGCTTTAGCTTTTGCTAAGACGACGACTAAGGTGAACGCAGGAGACCCAACTATTGCACGAATCGCAGGGGATCTGACGATTAGTGCCTGGGTAAAACCGAATGCGGTGGCTGACCATAATAATGGTATTTTAGCTCGGTATAGTAATACTACGGGAAATAAGGGGTATAATTTTGGGCTCAATGCAATCGGCCAGCTGGCGTTCCGGGCTAGTAGTGACGGGATTACGGCAGCAGAGACCCATTCGACTAACTCAGTTCCACTGCAGTCTTGGAGCTATGTGGCGGTTGTGTATTCTGCAGTCAACGGCACAGCTTCATATTATATTAACGGTGCACTCGATAGAGTCGCGCCTAATCAGCCTCGGAGTTTATATATTCCGTCTGGACGTAATTTAGAGATTGGAGCGTGGGACTCTGGTTCAACGGGGCCAAACCTATTTGATGGCTTAATTGATGAGCCAAAACTTTATAATTCGGCTCTTTCTGCTCAGGATATTATGGTCGATTATAACCACTCTGCCGGACAACTGGTTGGGAGTGCCTCAACTGAGCCAATCTTGTCTGGAACGGGGCAGACGGCGACCAAACCCAGTAATTCGGCAGGGAGTAAGTATTGTGTACCGGGGGATACTTCGCATTGCGCTAAGCCAGTGGGAGAATGGGACTTTGAATCAAAAAACGCTTCTGTGGCTGAGGATTCTAGCGGTAATAACAATAACGGTCAAATACTGAGTGCAAGTTATGCTCCGGGTAAATATGGGAGCGGTTTGGAATTTGATGGTGACGCTGACACAAAAGGGGTGAGGGTAGCCAATCCAGGTGATGGAAGGTTTGATTTTACTGCAAATGATTCGTTTACGATATCGTTGTGGGCTAAAACTACTAAGACTTCTGGTTGGAATACGCCCATAGGTAAGCGTGGTGATGGAGGTTCTTTCTTACCTGGATTTGAAATTCTGAGCCTCAATAGCACAAAGGAATTCTGGCTGGGAGATACTACTGGTAATACTGTCAATGTTGCTAGTGGCAGCGCCTTGGGGGTAAGTGACGGAGATTGGCATCATATTGAATGGGTTATCGATAGAAATCGCCAGATATCTAATATCTATATGGATACGCAAAAAGTCACTAACGATGTGAATATTTCTGACATAGGCGATCTAACTAACGCTCTCCCTCTGTCTATTGGCTCCCGTTACGGAGGGCGCAAGTTTTTAGGCTCTGTGGACGAAGTTAAGCTCTACAACTACGCCCGCACCCCAGCTCAGGTTGCCTGGGACTATAACTATGGTAAACCAATAGCTCAATATAAATTTGATGAATGTAGTGGAAGTGTTGCCCATAATTCGTCATCCTGGAGCGGAGCGATAGGATCTGGGGATGGGACGATTAATTTAGGAAGTAGTGGTGTAACAACAGTAGGTAATTGTGAGAATGCGAGTAGTGCCTGGGGAATGGCTAAGAGTGGGAAGTATAACAGTGCCATGAGTTTTGATGGGGTGGATGATGTGGTAACAATTCAAAATTCGGGCAGTGTTTTGAATCTTACCAGGAATTTTTCGTTGTCAGTTTGGATGAAGCCAACTACTCTTATTTCCACTAGATCGGTTATGGGTAAAAGGACGACTAACTCCGCATCGCCATACGTCATTCAAACAACTAATCACTTTGCTAAGTTTCAATCATATGGACAAGATATGGCTTGGCATACGTATGCAACGGATAATAATGCCAAATGCTTGTTGGTAGAAAATAAATGGCAATTATTTACCGTATCATTTAGCTTGGATGATGATATTGTTAATCTGTATATGAATGGAGTCGCTTGCGGTAGCACGACTAATGTTATAGCTCCTGTTACTAGTAATAGCGAAAATGTATCGATTGGACGGGACTATGCTTATCCCGGGATTGAGGGGCAAATTGACGACGTACAAATCTTTAACTATGCCTTAACAGATACGCAGGTTAAGACATTATATAACGGTGGGGCAGTGAGGTGGGGGGATAAATAGCCATTTAAATGGCTATTTATTGCAAATTCCGCCAGGGGCGGACAGGCTGTTAATCGTTAATCGTTGATCGTTTTTTACCGTCATTCCCGGCTTGACCCCGATTGAATCGGGGTAAACCGGGAATCGGATTCTCAGTCGAGCTGAGAATGACAGGTGGTGGGTGGGTCGAGAATGATATGAATAAACGCCAGGACACTTGGGTCGTAGTCTAACCGGCTAAGCGTTTTAATTGTGGATGTAATTCTTTATACTGATTGCATGCGACTGCCTCATAAATTTGCTTTGCCATTGGTTTCTTTAATTGTGCTGGTGGTGCCGGTTAGCCCCAACTTTCAATTGCGTCAATTGAATATTGGCAATAGTGGCGGAAATCAGGCGGAGTCGGATAATTTTCAAGCCGAAACTAGCTTTGGAGAATTGGGCGGACCGATGTCGGGAACCAGTTTTAATGGCGGAATAGGGTTTGGTTTTACTCAGATGGCTAATGTACCGCCGGCTCCAACCCTGACCAATCCTAATCACTACTATAATAAGCTGCATTTAGCACTAGACGACGGAGATAATCCTAGCGACACCTTGTTTGCCGTAGCTATTTCTGACGATTCGTTTGCCACTAGCCGGTTTGTGGCGCCGGATCATGGGCTAGTGGATACACTGCAGTATAGCCACTATCAAACATACGGTGATTGGGGTGGCGGGAGTGGGTTTGATATTTTGGGCTTAGAGCCAGGCACCACCTATGCGGTTAAAGTTAGAGCTATGCAAGGCAACTTTACCGAATCGGGATACGGTCCAGCAGCTACCGCCGCAACTGAGCATCCGCAATTAAGCTTTGATATAGATATCTCGGCCACAGACACCTCCACTAATCCACCCTACACCCTTAACCTAGGTACCCTGCTGACCAATACAGTCACCACTGGGGCTGATAAGATTTGGCTTAGCCTAGAGACAAACGGTGAGTCCGGAGCGACGGTGTACGGAGTTAGCCAACATGAAGGCTTGCTTAGTCAGTCAACATCCTACAAGATTGATGCGGTAACGGGTAATCTGGCCACCCTGGATGAAGGGTTTGGTCTGCAAGGAGATTCGGTCGGACAGGCCAGTGGTGGACCACTAACAATTGAGTCGCCGTTTAACGGATCGGACGACGCTATCGGTCAAGTTCCATCGACGTATGTAAAGATACTAACTTCTTCAGGCCCGCTCAGCCAGGGGCGCTCATCTTTATTGCTTAAAGCCAAAGCATCGCTAGAAGCGCCGGCCAAGTCGGACTTTAGCGAATTATTGACCTTGGTGGCGGCGGCGGGGTTTTAGGTTTCAGGTTTTAGTTGAGAATTATTAAGAGGAGCAGCTAGATGAGCATGCCTTGCCTACTTAATTGCTATTGACAGAACCAAGGGCTATGACTCACAATAGCATCAGGCAAGCTGATTGCCTAACTGCCTATATGAAATACATTTCCACCACATCAATTAAATTTCTGACTGTAGCCTCTTTAACCGTTGCCCTTAGCGGCGGCTATTTGCTGCAATCTGTTTTGAGCAATCTGACCGTGTCGGCGGCGGCGTTTACCAATGCGACGGTGCGGTTGGATAGAATGAAAGCCAGCCAGGCAACCACAGTACGAGTGCTGATTAAGCCAGCCACAATGGCAACAGAAGCTAAGGTTAAGATTGAGTTTCCTGATTTTACCATTGGCTCACCAACCGTTAGCACAGCTGGTAACCTGACGGTCGATTCAGCCACCGCCTTACCGGGCACATTAAGTGCATCGAATGCTGGTACGGCAATTACCGTAACAGGAGTGACCGATTTGACGGTTGGCACCTTGTATGGCTTTGATATTACTGCCGGTGTTACTAACCCAGCGGCGACAGGCGCCACTACCATGACTGTCAGCACACTTACATCTGGCGATGCGGTGATCGATAGCAGTGTTGTGGACAGCCAGATTATTTCTGATGATCAGATTGTGGTTAATGCTTCGGTTGGAGCCACGTTTACGTTTGCCTTGAGTGCCAACTCGGCCAGTTTGGGCGCATTGTCGGATAGCGCTGTGGCCGCCAGCACCCCCATTACCGCCACCGTAACCACCAACGCTGCGTCTGGTTGGTACCTATGGGCCAGAGATGCCAATAATAATGGTAGCGGTCGGGGCTCACTTCACTCAACCGCCAATGGTCATAATATTGCCGGGACAGCAGCCCCCTCAGCTTCGTCAAGAACTATCTCCTCGGGCTCAGAAGATTATGGCATGGGTGCGACGGTCACTCATGACGGTGGAACTGGCACGCCAAGTGTTACCTCGGCCTATGATGGTAGTAGCAGTAAAGTCGGCACGCTCGATCCGACAGGTTACAGACCGATTTCATCATCCAATGGTACCGCTACCGGCTCCGGAGATGTAACTTCTCTCGTTTTCCGGGCAGCTATTAGCAACAGTACTCCACCAGCCACGGACTATTCCGATACGATTACAGTGGTGGCAGCGGGATCGTTCTAGCCCACCTATAGGCGGACAGGGGTGAGGTTTGAGGGGTGAGGGAAGGGTTATTGGTAAATAGCCATTTAAATATACAATTAATTGTATATTTAAATGGCTATTTTGGTGAGTGTGGGTCAGATACCCATACCCCCTGTATACTGCATGCCGTATACTGTATACAGTCCCACGACACCCCATATGAAACGTCTACTCCTTCTACTTTCCACTATCTCCCTTCTCCTTTCTACAACTGTCGTCCCAGCTGGGGCTCAGGAGGCGGGGATTCGGTTGAGTACGTCGCCCTTGCCAATTAACTTGCAAACTGAGCCGGGCGCAACGGTAAGTACCGACTTGCGGGTGCGTAATAGCGGCAGTCAGACAGAGACGCTAAAAGTGGGATTGTTAACATTCTCGGCTGAAGGGCAGACTGGTGCGCCAAAGTTACGGGAGCGCCAGGCTGGGGATGATTTTTTTGATTGGGTGCGTTTTTCTGAAGATACTTTTACCATTTCTCCGAATGAATGGCACACTATTACTATGACTATTGCGGTGCCAGAGTCGGCAGCTTTTGGCTATTATTATGCAGTGACCTTTAGTCGGGAAGGAGCTGTCTATAGCCCGCAGGATCAAGCTAAGTTGATTGGAGCGACGGCCACCCTGGTGTTGCTGGATGTGGATGCTCCGGGGGCCAAGCGGGACTTGTCTATTGCCAGTTTTAAAACTGACCGACCCTGGTATGAGTTTTTGCCAGTGTCGTTTTTAACGACTATTAGAAATAGCGGTAATGTCCACGCTGTGGCTACAGGGAATATTTTTATCAGCCGAGCTGGAAGCAAAGAGACTATTTCTACCCTCAAAGTAAACGAGGCGGTCGGTAATATTTTGCCGGACTCTGGCCGGGTATTTACGACCGATTGGACAGAAGGTTTTCCGGTCTATGCTGATGTGCAGTCAAACAGGCAGACCATTTACAAAAACGGTCAGTCAGCTCGCAAGCTAGAATGGGATTTGTCTAAAGCTAACCAATTGCGCTTTGGTAAATATACCGCACATTTAGTCATGGCTTATGATAACGGTAGTCGTGATGTGCCGTTGGAGAAAACGATTGAGTTTTGGGTGATTCCCTGGCGGCTGTTTTTGGCGGCTGTGGCTATTCCGGTAGTGCCAGCAGTGTTAGTGTATGTGTTTATGCGGTGGAGGATGCGTCGAGATGAATATTAGGATGGGAATAGGCCAAATAGCCCAAATAGCCCTGGATCGGCGGAGAGTCTTGGGGTTATTGGGGAAACTATTGGGGTTATTGGGGTTATTGGGGTTATTGGTTAGACCAGGTTTGGTTATGGCTCAGGAGGCAGGGATTCGGTTGAGTACGTCGCCGTTGCCGATTTCTTTGACGACTAAACCGGGGACGACGGTATCAACTGATTTACGGGTGCGTAATGCCGGGTCGCAGACAGAAACACTTAAGGTAGGCTTACTGACTTTTTCGGCAGATGGACAAACCGGAGCACCAAGACTACGGGAACGCCAGGTGGGGGATGATTTTTTTGATTGGGTGCGCTTCTCGGAAGAAAAGTTTAGCGTAGCCCCAAATGAGTGGCATACGATCTCAATGACTATTGACGTGCCAGCTTCCGCGGCTTTCGGTTATTATTATGCGGTGACGTTTAGCCGGGAAGGTCAGATTGCCGATCCGCAAGATCAGGCTAAGCTGATTGGCGCGACAGCCACCCTGGTATTGCTGGATGTGGATGCACCAGGGGCCAAGCGGGACTTGTCAGTACATTCTTTTACTGTCGATAAAGCCTGGTACGAGTTTTTACCGGTTGGATTTTCTACCGAATTGCGTAACACCGGCAATGTTCATGCTGTAGCTACCGGCAATATTTTTATCAGCCGGATCGGAAGCAAGGATACTGTGGCTACTCTGAAGGTGAATGAGGCTATGGGTAACATTCTGCCGGATTCGGGTCGTGTGTTTGTAACCGAATGGGGAGATGGATTCCCTCATTATGATACAAAGACGAGTGAGGCTTCGACCCGAAAGTTGATCTGGAACTGGGGCGAGGCCGATACGTTGCGGTTTGGCAAATACTCAGCTCATTTAGTAATGGCCTATGATAATGGTAACCGGGATGTGCCACTGGAGGCGACGGTCGACTTTTGGGTAATCCCGTGGCGACTCCTGCTAGCTGGACTTGTGGTTGGCACTTTCTTTCTGTTTGGCGTGCTTATGACCGGACGCAGCTTGTGGCGGAAGTTGTTTGGAGGAGAGTACGAATAGTTTATGGTTTATAGTTTATGGTTTATAGTTGATGCGAATAATTACGGCTACTTACTCAGCTTATGAAGTTTTTGCTTTTGTTTTCTGCTCTTTTCCTGCTTTTCTCTCCTCCTCAAGTGTCGGCTCAGGCGGGGGTAAAGGGTGTGACTATTTCGCCGGCGACTAAGCAGTTGTCAATTACAGCCGATCAGCCGCAGGTGCATTTTTCGCTGGCAGTAACCAATCATACCAGCCAAGCAATGGCTTTAACTGCCTCGACCAAAGATTTTGGTGGGTTAGAGCAGAGCGGCGGCTTGTTTTTCCTGGGCGCCGAACCTGACAGGCAGTGGGATACTCATCGTTTAACCCCATGGCTACAGATTACCCCAGCTTCTTTTAGTTTGGCGGCTGGTCAAACTCAGGTGATAGAGGTGACGGTAAAAAATGATAACAATTTAACGCCAGGCGGACATTACGCAGCTGTGGTCATTACCCTGTCCAGCCAGAGCAGTTCCAATGTGGCCATTAATCAGTCGCTGACCAGTTTGTTGTTTGTTAACAAATTGGGTGGGGAAACGGCGGGGTTACGGGTAGAGCAAGTCAAACCGGATCGGGCCTGGTGGGGAGAGGTTAAGGGAGTGCAAGTAGGCTTTGATAATACGGGCAATACTCATGTGGTGCCTCGGGGCCAAGTGATTGTAACCGATCCAGCCGGCCGGACTATTGCCAAAGGTGTGCTCAACCCTGCTTCACAAATAATGATGCCACTTAATAAGCAATCATTTGAGGCCATTCTGGAGCAGAGACATTTACCCTGGTGGCCGGGCACATATACGCTAGTGTTGTCTTACCGTTTTGATGGTCAAGCTAAGCCAATCCAAAAATCGACCCAGGTGTGGAGTGTCGGCTTAGCCCCCATAGCCGGTTTAGCGCTGCTACTCTTAGCTGGAGCAGGCTGGAAGATCCGGCAGATGGGGTAGATAGAGAGTGGGGAGTATTGGTTGGTGCTGTCAATCAATCCTACTCTTGCTTGCCTGTAGCAGAATTGGTACACTTATTACTAATTAGACGTGGGTTTTATGCCAAATACAAGACTGCCAAAACTGGGATTGTTCGAGATGTTCTCTCGGATAATAGAGACCAGCGGGGCAGGGTTTTTGCTGAGCAAAAAACAGACAGCAAGACGGCAAGACGGCAAGACGGCAAGAATACGTGCGCTAGTACTCTGTGCGAGCCTTAGCCTGTTTTCTCTTTCCTACTTTCCCCTTTCTCCCTCAGCGAATGCTATGGCGGGAGTCAATAATTTTATTAATGTCCAGGGAAAAGTGACTAATTCTGATGGTACAAACGTGGGTGATGGGGCATACGACTTTGTCTTCAAGTTGTACGACGGAGCCGGATCGGGAGCTTCGGCAACGTTTACCGAGAGCTGGGTGAGTGGATCATTATTCTCCTCAACCATGTCCTCTGCACCCAGTTCAGGTGGAGAGTCTTTGACTTATTCGTCTAATGCTAACGAAAGTTCACTTAAAGCGGGACAATATTTGTGGAATACGACTAAGCAAGAGGCGGTTAAGGTAGTATCGGTTAATACCACCACTAATGTCATTACTATATCGCCGACGCATCAGGCCTGGAATACTGGCGATACGGTGACTAACAAAATTTATGTCCGTGACGGCATCTTTCAGGTAGCACTTAATTCATTAAATGCCGATTCCAACTGGGGGACGACTGACTTTAGCCAGTCAGATATTTTCCTGGGAATTAATTATAATTCTGATGGAGAAATGAAGCCCCGCTCACAATTTAGCAGTGTGCCCTATGCTTTCCAGGCTAAGCATGCCCAGTCAGTAGATGGGCTATCTATAGTGGGCGGAAAAACTTTAACCATAAATAATAGCATTACCTTTAGCGGTAGCGATGGGACAGCCTTTACCTTGCCTGGCAGCTCTGGTAGTTTGGCTACGTCGGATGTTACTACCGGGCAAATTGCTTTTGGTAACAATACTAATGACCTTAAGGGTGATGCGGATTTGTGGTGGGATAATCTGAATAAGCGGTTGGGTGTGGGTACTAATACACCGGGAGCTGTCCTGGATGTAGACGGAACAGCCCAGATTTCCGGTGCTTTGACGTTTAGCAATTACACCACCAATGGTGGCATTCTCTATACCGGATCTGGCGGCACTGTCGGGCAGACGACAGCCGGGACATTAGGACAGTGTCTGCAGTCAGCCGGAAGTGGGAGTCCGACCTGGGGAGCGTGTGCGGCAGCAGATACGGTGACAGGGAGTGGAGTAGCTGGGCAGATGGCCTTCTTTACTGATACGAATGAGCTTGCTTCGGACGGAAATCTGGTGTGGGACAATAGCAATAAGTGGTTTGGAATCGGAGGAACGCCGTCGAGCGCGTTGAGTGTCTACGGGTATGGCATGGATGCGTATACAGGGACTGCAGATGTGCGAATTAGCAGTGTGGCTGGCGGTGGAGCCGGTATTCAATTTAGTCCCGGAGGGACCGGAGTAAAGGATTGGTCTATTTTTGCTTCTTCAGAGAATGCCGGGGTAGGGGCTGGACAGCTGGCTTTTTGGAACATAACTGATGCTCAGTATGGGATGGTATTGTCTGCAGATGGCAGGCTGGGACTTAACCTGGGCCTTAGTAGCTCGACGGCACGAGCACAATTGCAAATCGGGCGAGCAGCAGCACCAACAGGTCTGACAGTTGCTGATTCTTATTTACACTTAGGTAACGAGGAGTCGGCTAATGACAGTTACCGGTTAATTACGTTTGGTTATAGTAGTGATAGTTATGATTACGCACCGGCTTATTTGGGATATAAAACAACCGATACTACAGATGGCGAAAAAGGTGCATTAGTATTCGGCACTCGCAATAGCACTGACGACGAAGCTCCACTGGAGCGGATGAGGATTGCTGAAGATGGCAAGGTGGGGATTGGTACCAGCACACCTGGGCGGGAATTAGAAGTGGTAGGGGATATTATTTCGACGGGGACTAAATGGACTAGTCGAACTGTCGCCGCATCTAATAAGTGGGTTTCTGTTGCCTATGGAAACGGATTATTTGTGGCAATAGCTAACAATGGTACTGGCAATCGAGTAATGACCAGCCCTGATGGGGTGAATTGGACTAGTCAGGTGAGTGCAGCGGACAATTCTTGGAGCTCTGTG
Organism: uncultured Candidatus Saccharibacteria bacterium; assembly: GCA_964536215.1. Classification (GTDB taxonomy): domain Bacteria; phylum Patescibacteriota; class CAZHWT01; order CAZHWT01; family CAZHWT01; genus CAZHWT01. Next base: position 4,371 of record CAZHWT010000025.1, on the reverse strand, counting down.
ACTTATGGTAATGGATTATTTGTAGCGGTAGCATCGTCTGGTACTGGCAATCGAGTAATGACCAGCCCTGATGGGGTGAATTGGACTAGTCAGGTGAGTGCAGCGGACAATTCTTGGAGCTCTGTGACTTATGGTAATGGATTATTTGTAGCGGTAGAATTTGCTGGAATGAAAGAGGTTATGACAAGCCCAGATGGGGTGAATTGGACAATTAGGGAGGCTGCATCTGCGAATTTGTGGCGTAGTGTTACTTATGGTAATGGATTGTTTGTAGCGGTTGGAGGTAAGCTTCTTTCAGATAATGTGGTTATGACTAGTCCGGATGGCATAAATTGGACTAGTCAGACGGCTGAAGTTAGGCCATGGGAGGCGGTGACTTACGGTAATGGATTGTTTGTAGCTATTACGCGAACTGTCTCAGATAATAAAGTAATGACTAGTCCGGATGGGGTTACTTGGACAATTAGAGATATTCCAGCAAGCAGTAATCAGTGGCAAGATATTACTTATGGCAATGGACTGTTTGTAGCTGTTAATGGGTATGGATTGGCAAATCATGTAATGACTAGCCCAGATGGCATAAATTGGACTAGTCGAAGCGGTATATCAGACGACAATTGGTTTGGCATTACTTATGGAAATGGCATGTTTGTAGCAGTTGGAGATAATCAAGCCATGACCTCTGGTTTTATCGATCATAATACTCTGTCGACCAATAATCTTTACCAAGGTGGCATGAAGGTTAATGGAGGACTAACCTTGGGTCAATATTCGTCTCGGGCATTGTTATACACCGATAGTACGGGCAAACTTACCCAAGATAGTTCTTTCATTTGGGACGATGTGGTTAAACAACTACTGATTGGAGGCTCTGCTATAATTGGTAATTCTTCGATTGGCACTGCCGATTTATCTTTGGGCAAAAGCTCCTCGGATGCCCTATTAAGGATTGGGCAGGATTCAACCCATAATCTAGGCATAAAATGGAGTTACAGCGCAACGGCTGGAGATGCAGTAGCAATTATTGAAACGTACAATGGGACAAATGCCCTGGCTTTACAGCCAAATGGGGGCAAGGTTGGTATTGGCACAAGCACTCCCGACGCAATTTTAACCGTTCAAAGCGCCGATGATACTACTTCTACCACAGGAAGCAACTCTGTTGTAAATGGCACATTCACTGGCAGCCTGGCCGGATGGACGGGTTCAGGGTGGACATATGGGAGTAATATGGCGGTTGCGTCGCTTGGCGGGGCTCAATTATATCAAAGCGTAACGCTAACGGCGGGTAAGCAATATCGCATGGAGTATACAATTCCTGGTTACAGTAGCGGAGCCGTGACCGCCTTTGCCCAAGGTACGTATGTTGTTACTGATACTCCTCGTAACTCAGTCGGTACATTCACGTTTGATTTTAGAGCAACAAGTGGTTCTATGTATGTCGGGTTTCTTGGATCAACCTATTCGGGCTACATAGACGATGTGTCTGTTTATGAGGTAGTTCCAGTCGATGCACTCATTGTAGCCAATAGTAGTGATGGAACTAGCGCTTTGGAGATAAGGCCTGGTGGATCAGGGAGTGATAGTACTTTTATTGGCTTAAATGTTGGTCGGTACAATGTATCTGGTACCAACAATACTGGCTTAGGCGTAAACGCATTAAGTTCGATTAGTAATGGTCACTTTAACACCGCATTGGGAGCAAACTCTCTCGGTAGTTTGGTACAGGGTTGGTACAACACAGCCGTGGGTGATAGCGCACTTTCTCTAAATGGTACCGAATATAACACTGCTCTAGGATCTAGTGCATTAAAAAACAATACAAGTGGGCAAGGTAATACTGCCATTGGCTATGGCGCTGGCCTCAATAATGTTACCGGATCAGGTAATGTATTTATTGGCTCCCAAGCTGGGGCAAGCGAGACTACGTCTGGCAAGCTCTACATTGATAACTCAAACACATCATCTCCGCTCATTTATGGTGATTTCTCCACAAACGCACTGACCTTTAATGGGTCAGCTACCGTTACAAGCAGTTTAACCACCAATGGCACGGCCAGTTTTACCGGTAATGTTGGTATCGGGACTACTGCCGGCAGCAATCCTCTAGTTATTAGTAAGAGCGGGGTTAACTTCTCTATTCAAGCTGGCACTCTCAATGGAGTAGCCAACGCCAACGCTTACACCTTAGATATTGGCGGTTCAAACATGGAGATGGGTATTTGGGATAATTTGACTGTGTCTGGTCGAACTACCGCTGGTGGACTAACTGTGGGGGGCACGGCTACTACCTATAAGCTTGAAGTTGCTGACTACCAGGATGACTATATTATGCGGGTGAATAATACCCGCAATGGATGGTATGCCAGCGGTATCCTGATTGATATTAATGTGCCAAACACTAGTCGAAGAGTTACTAACCGTTTTATTAGCTTTGCTGGCTCTGGCACTATTGACGGCAAAATTAGTGCTGGAGCAGGGGGCGGTGTTGTTTACTCTACTTCCGGGGCTGACTTTGCTGAGTATTTCCTGGCTAAGGATCCGTCTAATTTGCCTCAGTCTGGAGAATTGGTCTCTGTGGCGGCCGGATATAACCAAACCGTAGAACGAACAGTTACAGCCAAGGATAAGCGATTAATTGGCGTTGTCTCAACTAATCCAGCTTTTCTAGGTAATGGTCCTATATGTAGCACTCAAGATATTAATTGTGATGCTAATTATGGGCGCACAAATGTTATTGTAGCCTTATCGGGACAGGTTCCGGTGAAGGTGTCAACGGAAAATGGCGCCATTAAAGCGGGGGATTTGATTACTTCTTCATCGACGCCGGGTGTGGCCATGAAAGCTAACGCTGGGGACACCACTATCGGGACGGCGCTGCAGAGCTATGCTGGCTCAACTGTGGGGAGCATTAAGGTACTGGTTAATTTGGAGCACCACACCGCTTTACTGTCGGAGGATAATTTGTCGGATGCTCAGCTGACTAGCATGACGCAGATTGACCCTACTACGGTTCAAACAATTAATCTAAAGGTGACCGGTGCACTAACCGTGGGTGGGCCGGCGGAGTTTAAGGGGCCGGCAATTTTCAGGCTTGTTGCCGAGTTCTTTGATAACGTTATTTTCCATAGCGACGTCATTTTTGAGGGGCGGCCGACTTTTAATAAAGATACGGCTGGGTTTGCCACTATTCATGCTGGACAGCAAGAAGTAACCATAACTTTTGACAAAGAGTATGCTGATACGCCGGTCACCAATGCGACGGCCGTAACCCCTCAGTTGACCGATGAGCAATTCCAGAGTAAGGTGGCGGACGAGGAGTGTCTATTAGAAGACGGCAAAGACGTTTGTCAGCAGAAATTGGATGATGACTATTTGGGTGATGCTATAAACTTTATCATCACTAAGAAGTCGACGACTGGCTTTACTATCCGCCTGTCAGCCATAGCAGATAAAGATCTGACCTTTAACTGGACAGCATTGGCCGTTAAGGACGCGCAGAACTTTGAAATAACGCCGACGCCGACGCTATTACCGTAGGCAATAGCGTCGTTTGTGGTTGTTATTGATTGGTTCGTTATTCGTTATTCGTAAACTACTCACTACCCACCACTCACTAAACGTTTAGCGTTTAGCGTTTAGCGTTTAGCGTTTAGCGTTTAGCCCTATCCTACACGCTACACCCTAACCGCTACACGCTTCTTTGCGCCCCAAGCAATGGCATAGTGGGGATATAGGGTATTTTGGGTATATGGGAGTCTCGCCTACACCCGACTTGCCTACTCCCGACTGCAGCAAAGCTGCACTCTTGCCACCTTTTTTCCGCGTTTGCACTTTTAGCTTGGTTGCTTCATACTAACTAAGATAAGCGGAGGTGTTATGGGAATCTTGATTTCTTTTCTATTAAGTTGTGTGTCAGTGTGGGTGGCGACTTATTTGTTGTCCGGAGTGTCGGCTGACAACTGGCAGGCAATTGTATTAGTAACGTTGGTTATGGCCGTTATTAACGCTGTACTTAAGCCTATTTTGGTTATTTTGTCACTGCCGCTCACCATTATAACTTTAGGGTTATTCTTAATCGTTATTAATATTGCCTTGGTGTTGCTAGCCGCCTCGCTGGTGCCAGGTTTTCATATTGATGGCTGGTTGTCGGCACTATTGTTTGGCATTATTGTTTCAATTGTAGGGAGCGCTCTCCACGCACTTAAACCGTAATCATGACCGAAGACTCTCACACCTTTACTGGCCGGTTTGGCACACTTAAAGTTGACCAAAAAGGCATTACAATTCAGCGAAACTGGAGGCAGGCGGTTCAAAATGGCCGGTTATTACCGCGGACGCAGACTATTCCGTTTTCAAATTTAAAGGACG
>CAZHWT010000024.1:0-20271 GCA_964536215.1 uncultured Candidatus Saccharibacteria bacterium | reverse complement strand
TGACTGAGGGATTCGAACCCCCGACCTGCTGTTTACAAAACAGCTGCTCTAACCAGCTGAGCTAAGTCAGCGTAACCATACGCTTTTGTATAAAAACTAACAATGGCGAGAATAGAAGCCATTTTGGTGCAGGGTGAAGGATTCGAACCTCCGTAGTCAGTGAAGACGTCAGATTTACAGTCTGATGCGATTGACCGCTCCGCCAACCCTGCACAAGCGCTTACGCTTAAAATATCAAGTCTCAACAACCCAACAAACCAAACAAAGATACAAAAACCAAATTACGTCTTGTCGCCTACCTTGGTTTGTTGGACTCTTGAGCCTTGTTCCTTATCCTTCTGGAGCTGAGGGCGAGGATTGAACTCGCGACCCCTTCCTTACCATGGAAGTGCTCTGCCACTGAGCTACCTCAGCGTAACAGTAGGCCAGTAGGCAAGTCGACAAGTCGGCCAGAAATACAGGCACGTACGTGCAAACGTGCAAACGAGCAAACGGTTCCGTAGCGTAGCCGATTGTATCAAATAACCACCACTAAGACAAGCTTATTGTCAGAAGACAATCTGCTCAAAACGGCAGCCCGGTCAATACTCCAACCACCGTACTAACCACTTGCCACAGCAAGCCTTGTAGGCTCAGCAAACACATAAACAGAATAAAGAAGCCGTAAGGCTCTAGCTGATCCATAAAAAGCTTATACTGAGACGGCAACAGGCCCCGCAGTAGCCGGGAGCCATCCAGAGGCGGAATGGGTAACAAGTTAAAAATGGCCAGCAAAACGTTAGAGGATACCAGCATATACAGCAGATAAATCAGAATTGAGGCGGGGGAGTAAATCATCAGCAAGCGAATAGCAATACTCCCAAGTATGGCGATAGCTAGGTTGACCACTATTCCAGCCACTGCCACCAGCATGTAACTCCGCTCACCGCCGCGTAGATTAAACCAGTTTACGGGCACCGGCTTAGCCCAACCAAATACAACGGGAGATCCTAGTAGATTTAAGCCTAACGGCAGTAAAATCGTACCCAGAGGATCAACGTGCGGTAAAGGGTTAAGTGTCAAGCGTCCGTCCAACTTAGCCGTCCAGTCACCCAAACGATAGGCTACGTACCCATGGGCAATCTCGTGCAACACTACGCTGTAGATAAATAGCCCATAGAATAAAAGTGTCATCAGCAAATCGTTGGAAAGCAGCATAGTAGATTAAAGCAGTTGCATACTCAGAAGTAATCTGGTATAGTAAAACCCGCTCGTCAGGTAACCTGACAGCTGGGTAGAGAATCCAGTATACCATTACCGCTCACCCCTGTCCGCCCTTAAAAGCAGACCTGTAATTTGAAATTTATAATTAATACTTTAGACCTTAACACTTACGTTTGGATCTTGTAACTTGTAGCTTAGGATTTATTTATCGTTATGGCTTATACCTGTGATATCTGCGGCCGCGGCCCATTAGTTGGATTTAATGTCAGCCACGCCCACAACAAAACCAAAATGCGTCAGCATCCCAATTTGCGTTCGGTAAAATTGGCCCATTCCAATGCCAACTTTATCAGTATTCGGGTTTGCGCCGACGATCTTAAAGAACTCAAACGCCGCGGCTTACTCAAGCGCTGGAAAGACCAGCCAGCCAACCAAAAGCCAGAAAAGGCCGCTGTTGCTGCTCCTAAGGCCAAGATTAATCCCACACCAAAGAAAGCAACACCCAAGGCTAAAAAGGCTGCTAAGGCCAAAAAAGCCGCTAAATAAAAGCCCCGCCTCCCGGCGGGTTTTTATTTAGCTTTTTCCCACAAGCGTCTATTCGTTATTCGCATAACCACTCACCCTTGTCCGCCCCGCTAGGGTCGGAACTCGCCACTCTGGTTATTGGTTATTAGTTACTTGGTTACTTAGCTAGTTGGTTTGTTCGTTATTCGTCTATTCGTTATTCGCATAACTACTTACTACTCACTACCCACTACCCACTGCTCACCACTCACCTAGGTATTCTAGGGGTCATGGGAAAATGGTGTATTGGGTGTATTGGGTGTATTGGGAGTATTGGGAATATTGGTAACAGTGGCTCAGTTCATTCGTAGCATTCGTGTTTCGTGGATTCGCATATACATTCGTAATTCGGCTGTTACCCAATTCGTATATTCGCATATTCGTAGCATTCGCATTGCCATTTCAGCCAGAGGCTGACAGGCTCCATTCGGATGTTACTTATTCGCATATTCGCATAACTAGAAACTAGTAATAGAATACAACAATTGTACAACAATCAACCGTCAGCCTACCTAAAAGTAAAAACAGAAGTATTATATAATTTTAATGGGAAAATCGGCGTGACCACGTAAGAAATCAGTCAAAGGCGTAGCCTTTTTACCTTCCATTTGAACCAACCCTTCCGGCAACAACTTAACCCGCTTACCTTGCCACATTCCCCACACACCTGGCCATGGATAAAAGGCGCGAATGCGCCGACTTAAATCAGCTGGCGGGTTGTTCAAATCAATCTCACCGTCCGCCGTTTCAAGTGGCGAGGTATAGCTAGCTCCTTCCGGCTGAGGCAGTGCTTCCAACTCATCATGTAGTCGAGCATTTACCACCTCAACCACCTGCCTGGCCGCTAAGTGGCTTAACTTCTCGGTCAAGCTAGCGGTAGTATCGTTGGGTGTAATAGGCATCTCAAAAGTGGCCAACATATCGCCCTCATCCATCTTGCTATTCATTTGCATAAAAGTAATGCCGGTCGTCTCATCGCCGGCCAAAATTGCTGCCGAGATAGGGGAGGCGCCCCGATAGCGAGGCAACAAGGACCCATGCACATTAATCATGCCCTTGGCCGGCCAGTCCAGTAGCCACTGCGGTAAAATTTTGCCATAAGCCGCTACTACTGCAACATCGACAGGAGTAGTCTCTAAAATAGTTTTAAAATCCGCTGCCCTCAGTTTATCGGGAGTCGCAACAGCCAGTCCAAGCTCTATGGCTCGCTTCGTCACTGGAGTCTCTTCAACCGTATGCCGCTTGCCAGGCTTAGCCGGCTGGGATACCACCAAAACCACCTCAAACTCCTCTTGCAGCGACTCCAGTACTGGCACCGCAAACATTGGACTGCCAAAAAAAGCTATACGTGGTGTCATATATTCCTTACCAGTAAAACCTCAAATCAGAATCTAAAAATACGAAACAAATCAAAAAGATAAACATCGGACCCTTTATCTTTCAAATTTTAAATCTGTTTCGTATTCCTGGTTTACTATTTCAAATTTCCCCTAAATACTAATACAATTCACCCCTCATCCCGCTTAAGTTCTACGCAACTTAGTCGGATTGCTCACCTTATCCAAAAACAACACCCCGTTCAAGTGGTCTGTTTCATGCTGCACCACTCTAGCTTCATAATCCCGCAATTCCCGATCAATCGGTTTTCCGGTCACATCAACCGCTTGCAATCGGATACGACTAGCTCGCACTACTGGTCCGTACAGATTTGGAATAGACAAACAACCTTCCTCATCCTCGTTCGTCTGATTACCAATCGGAGTAATAACCGGGTTAACCACAGCCGTCGGCTCTACTGGCGTACCAGCCACACCATTAACCGGCTGCGCTTCATCAAAGCCATACACAAACATTCTAACTGGCCGATCAATTTGATTAGCCGCTAGTCCAACTCCGTTAGCCTTGTGCATCACCGCAATCATGGTGGCAGCTAAATCAGCTAGGTCTTGGTCAAAGACAGTCACATCGGTCAACTTCTCCCGTAGAGAAGGGTGGGGCACAACCACAATTTCTGGTAAAGACATTAGCGGCCCACCATTCCCGGCAGACGCTTAACCCAGCGCCAAAAACGCCGTGGTCCAACCGTCAGCGCCACAATGGCCGTAATAACAGCAATATCAAATAACAATAATAACCAGCTCATACTATTCTCAAACCATAATTTGGCCTGTTAACAGCCAAAGTATAGCAAAATCCCTGACATTGCGTCAAAGACGGCCGAATGCTAAGATAATGGCGCATTGTACAATAGAAACAGGTAATTCACTCGTTCGTCAATTTGTTTATTCGATCGAATAGCATTTAGCAATTCAATGAACCGAATTACGCCATAAAATAACGAGCACTTGTGGAGTAACATCTTCTTGCGAGCAAACGTGCAAACGAGCAAACTTTCCCGCAGACTCTCTCCAAGTAACTCCTGTCCGCCTCTGGCGGAAAGTAACTAAGTAGCCAAGTAACCAACAACCAACAACCCCACCCCATGTTCTCAAACCCTCTCTGGAATCTCATTACTCTCGATATCGGCATCGATCTAGGCACCGCCAACACCTTAGTCTACATCAAGGGTCAGGGCATCGCGGTCAATGAGCCAACTGTGGTTGCCCAGCACCGTAAGCATAAACACACCGTCGCCGTAGGCAGTAAGGCTAAAGAAATGATCGGCCGCACACCTGAAACAATTCGGACAATTCGACCAATTGCCAGCGGTGCTATTGCCGACTTCGAAGCTGCCCAAAATCTTATTCATACCCTGCTCACCCAAGTCCACCAGTCATATGGCCAATGGCGCAAGCTACCCAAGCCCCGCGTTGTAATTGGCGTACCGGCTCGTATTACCGAGGTCGAGCGCCGGGCTGTCGTAGACGCCGCCTTAGCCGCCGGTGCTCGGGTCGCATATCTGGTTGACGAATCCATGGCTTCAGCTCTCGGCAGTGGGCTGCTCAATGGCGATGTTAGAGGTCGGCTACTAATTGATATTGGTGGGGGAACCACAGAGATAGCCGTCGTGTCTTTGGATGGCCTAGTCGTTAATCGATCAGTACCAGTCGCCGGATGGGAAATGGACCAAGCCATCATTAACTTTGCCCGCGACAGCTACCAACTCCATATCGGAGAACAAACAGCTGAGGCGCTTAAAGTTCAAATGGCCGAACAGGATAACCAAGCCATGATTATGCGCGGCCGCGACATGGTTACAGGCTTACCTAAAGCCGTCCACATTACAGCTGACGAAATTAAACTAGCCCTCATTCCTATGCTGGATCAGCTCAAATCGCTCGTTCAGGAGGTCTTAGAAGAAACACCTCCCGAACTTTCAGCCGATATTACTCAATCCGGACTTACGCTCGCTGGCGGCGGAGCCTTGTTGGCTGGTATAGAAGAATACTTTGCTAAGGCCTTAGACATGCCCGTGCACATCGCTGCCCAACCGCTAGATGCCGTAGTTCAGGGGACAGCCAAGCTGCTCGACGACCCCAAACTGCTAGCCCAGCTAGCTTTGCCCATCAGAAAGAAGGGAGCATGAAGCCACAATTAATTGCTGCACCACTACTCATTGTGCTGGTTGTCCTACTCATTGGCATCGCTGCTGGACCTCTCTGGGTAGCCAATAACACCATGCCGTTCCGCCTGGCCGTGACCAACTCGGTGCGCAATCTAGCCGGATTTACCACTTGGTTTAGCGACATCAAGCAACTAACACGAGACCGCGATCGACTGGCGACTGAACGCAATAAACTACTGGCCCAGGTCAGTCAGCTACAGGCCGACCAACGCGAGAATCAAGCCCTTAAAAAAGCTCTAGGACTATATACAAACGATAAAAAAGATATCATAATGGCTCAGACGGCCGGATTAGTTCAGCAGGACAATACGTCATATTTACTTATTAACAAAGGTAGTCGCGACAAGCTGCAGATAGGACAAATTGTCCAAAGTGAGGGCATATTGGTCGGCCGAGTCAAGCAAATCGCCGATCGAACTAGCCTAATTCAATTACCAACCTCGCTAGGCAGCGCAATACCGGTCAATATCCGGCATGGTGAACAGGTTACCAAAGGCGTAGTCGAAGGAAACTATAACCTGACCGCCAAGCTGACCCAAGTGCTGCCCACCGATGAGTTAGTAGAAGGTGATACCATCGAAACCAGCGCCGACGGTGGCCTCTATCCTGCTGGAATTGTCGTCGGCAAAGTCGGCCAAATTAACAATCAACCCAATCAAGTCTTTCAAACCGCCACCGTCAACCTCCTTTGGGATATTCGCAAATTGGAATTCGTCTTTATTAGTCAGTCGTGAGTAGTGGGTAGTGATTGGATAATACTTCACCACCCACCATTCGCACTCACCACCCACCATGTCTCGTCTAATCACCCTCACCACCTTCTTCGCCTTCGGCCTATTCCAGACCATTGCCTTTCCCTGGCTGCAATTTTCTGGCAGCACATGGCCAATAGTGATAGTAACTCTAGCCATTTTTAGCCACTTTCGACCGTCTTTGCTAATTAGTGCTGCTATTGCCGCTGGTGCCGGAATAGACCTAGCCTCAGCCACCCCGTTTGGATTTTGGATAGTCTTTATGACCATTTCTGGCGCTACATTACAATGGTTGCTTGGTCGGCCCCGTGCCAAATGGTACTGGCCAACCATTTGGGCCGTTGGGGTAGTAGCAGTCAAACCCCTTTTTCAACAACTAATTGACACTAATCACCTCACTATTCAGTACTGGCCTTACCTGACCCTTGCCCCTTTGCTTGTCGTTCTGGTCGTGGTAGCCTTACCTTGCTGGATATTCCGCCAAAAAGACCGCTCACTATGACTTCATTCGGACCTTTATTTGATGACCACCTTAAAACCACCAAAGCGTCCTCCCGTCGTCGCCAGCCGGCTGCTCATAAACTAGATTTAAGTGGACACGGTAATAGTTTTTTAACTATGCCGGACTGGAAATGGCGCATGGCGCCAGTCATTTGCGCCTGCAGCATAGTCTTTGCCTTATTAGCTGGCCGCTTATGGCAATTACAGATTATTGATGGCGCCACCAACCTGCAGGCTTCCAAAAATAATAGCCTGGCCCTCAAAACCATCGCCGCTCCTCGAGGTATCATCTATGACCGCAACGGGCAAGTATTGGCCCGCAATTTACCCACCTTCAGTCTAGCTGTTACGCCGGCTAACCTGCCCAAAGAAGAGGCAGAGTTACAAAAGACCGTTAAGAATGTGGCCAAAATAGCCCACCTTTCGGCGGAACACATTACTCAGGCAATCGAGCAGGCCTCCATTAATCCCATCCTACCCACTGTTATAAAAAACAATCTCGACCGGGATACCGAAATAGCCCTCCTAGCCGCCCAATCAGACTTGCCCGGCTTCAGTGTTGAAGAGGACCTACGTCGTTCCTACCCCCTCGGGCCGTCGGTGAGCCATGTTTTGGGGTATACCGGTAGCATTAGTCAGGATCAGTTGTCGCAGGATAAATACGCTTCTTACTATCCAGGAGAAGAGGTTGGACAAGCCGGTCTGGAACAGTTTTACGAGCAGTATCTCCATGGTCAGCTAGGTCAAAAACTATCCCAGATAAATGCTCAGGGAGACCTACAAAATCGCCAGACTGAGCAGTCGCCAGTTGCGGGTGATAATCTGACTCTCAGTCTAGATGGCCAGCTCCAGCAGCTAACCTTTCAGGCTCTCCAAAAAGCCATGGACACCTATCACACCACTGGTGCAGTCGGGGTGTTCCAAGACCCTCAGACCGGCCAAATCTTATCGCTCGTCAGTTTGCCTTCCTACGATAACAATTTATTCGCTCAGGGCATCTCATCAAATGACTATCAAAAACTAACCAGCGATCCGCTCCGACCGCTATTTGACCGAGCAATTGCGGGCGTTTATCCGCCCGGCAGCACCGTCAAGCCTTTGATAGGCGGTGGGGCAGTGGCAGACGGCACTATCTCACGCGATACCATCATTAACTCGCCTAGCTATATCATGATTGGCACATATCGCTATGCTGATTGGACATTTTGGCTCGGTCGAGCCGCACCTGGCCCTATTAATGTCATCCAAGCCATCGCTGAATCCTGTGATACCTTCTTTTACCAGCTTGGTGGGGGATACGAACAGGTTAAAGGTATGGGGGTGCAAGCCATTAAACATTACTACAGCCAGGCTGGCTTTGGCAGTCTAACCGGCGTAGATCTACCGGGTGAAGTAAAAGGTGTCGTACCCGACCCCGACTGGAAGGCCAAGCAATTCCCAGACGATCCCAGTTGGTATTTAGGTAATACCTATCAACTGGCCATTGGTCAGAGCTACCTTCTAACCACCCCCATTCAGATTACTAACATGACCTCAGCCATTGCCAACGGCGGTACACTAATGAGCCCACAGATAGTTAGCAAGATTACTAACAACGACGGTCAAACGATTAAAGACTTTTCGACTGACATTATTCGTCGCAACGTCGTTGATGCCAAAGGTATTGCCATTGCTCAAGAGGGTATGCGCCAGGCAGTTACGACTGGCATTGTCACCCCATTTAGGAGTAATCCCTGGCCAGTCGCAGCCAAAACCGGCACCGCCGAATTTGGCACCAAAAACGCCCTCGGCGAGTATCAAACTCACTCTTGGGTAACTGGCTATGCTCCTGCTGACAAGCCAAAAATCAGCTTTACCATTCTCCTAGAATCCGGCGGATCTTCCACTAACGCCGCTCAAGTCGCCAACGATATCCTTAAGCAGTACATTGCTGCTCAGGGCGACAATCAGGAGTAGAGTAGACAAGTCGACAAGTAAACTACCCTCGTACCCTCCTAAACTAATTCTCTGGACGCTTGAAACTGGACGCTGGACGCTGTCATAGGTATCTAGCCATCTAATTCCCGTGCTCACCCCCCACAATATCAAATACCAACACTTCCCTTCCTTGACTTTTCGCCGTATACTGTTCTCATGCAACCCGAACATAACCCAAACGTACTTTGGCTCGCTCTTCGCCACGTTCCCAAGCTAGGTGCAGTCACTATTCGCCAATTATTCAGTCGTGCTGGCACTATTCAAGCAGTGTGGCAGTCCTTACCGCTGTCAAACTCCGACAGACAAGCCTATATCAATGCAGCTCTCTCAGAGAAAGCTGCTATTGACCAGGAAAAAATTATTTTACTCACAATAGATAGTAAAGACTATCCCAGCAGCCTTTTAGATATACCAGACGCGCCCGTAGTATTGTACGCTAGAGGTCGAGTTAGCTTGCTTCAGCGACCAATGATTGCCATAGTTGGCAGTCGCATTGTGTCAGATTACGGGAGAGAGGTAACGCAAAAACTGGTGAACCAATTAGTTGCTCAACAATTCTGTATTGTTAGCGGCATGGCCATAGGAATAGACTCAGTAGCTCATCAAACAGCATTAAATGGTGGAGGAGATACCATTGCCGTATTAGGATCCGGCCTTGACGCTTTGGCAGATAACCTCAATACTAGGTTAGTCAACGGTATTGTCGAATCAGGATTGTGCATTAGCCAGTTTCCTCTCGGTACTCCCGGGCAAAAGTTTACCTTTCCCGCCCGCAACCGGGTTTTGGCTGGTCTCAGTCAGGCCGTCGTCGTTACTCAGGCCAGCCTCAAAAGCGGCTCTCTCTTGACGGCACAGGCGGCCATCGAGTATCATCGGCCAGTTTTTGCCGTGCCTGGCAATATATTTAATCCGGGCAGCGCTGGCACTCATCAGCTCATTAATCAAGGCGCTCACTTGACCGTTGACGCAGCTGATATAGTAAAAAAGTTGCCTCACCCAGCCCCAGCCTCATCGGCTCAAAGACTGGATGATCCAACCGACCATGGGGTAACTGAACCAGAAAAGCAGCTCATAACCCTATTGCAGACCGGTGCTAAATCGACTGACGAGCTGATTCGCCACAGTCGCTTACCCTCCGCTCAAGTCAGCGCCACCGTCTCGCTGTTAGAAATAAAAAACCTCATCGCCCCCACCGGCGAAGGCCAATACCGCGTTATAGAAAGTAGAAAGTAGAAAATAGAAAATAGAAAATAGAAACCCCAACAAACCCTAACCACTAGAACCTAAAACCTAAAACCTAAAACCTAACCGCTCACCCTTGTCCGCCCCGTCAGGGTCGGAACTCACCACTCATGAAACACCTCGTCATCGTCGAAAGCCCTGCTAAGGCTAAAACAATTGAAAAATATCTTGGTTCCGACTTTCACGTCGTCAGCAGCATGGGACATATTCGGGCCCTGCCCAGCAAACAAGGCAGTATTGACGTCGATCACAACTTTGCCCCTACTTTTGAAGTTACCGACGACAAGAAAAAAGTCGTCACCCAGCTCAAGCAGCTGGTCAAACAAGCTGAATCTGTTTGGCTAGCCTCAGATGAGGATAGAGAAGGGGAGGCCATTGCCTGGCACTTGGCTCAGGTCCTTAAGCTGGATCCCACCAAAACCAAGCGCATCGTCTTCCACGAAATTACCAAATCTGCCCTCGATGAAGCCGTTGCCAAGCCTCGCACTATCGACCAATCGCTAGTCGAGGCCCAGCAAGCTCGCCAAGCCTTGGATTATCTGGTCGGCTTTGAGCTTAGTCCGGTCTTATGGCGCAAAGTCAGACCTCAACTCAGCGCCGGACGCGTCCAATCGGTTGCTGTTCGCCTGATTGTCGAACGCGAAAAAGAACTACAACAGTTCCAGGCTCAAAGTCATTTTAAGCTTACCGCTAACCTTACTTTAGCCGATGGTACGCCCTTACCCGCCGAATCGCCCAAAAAACACTCCTACGACAGCGCCAAGGCCACCCTACAAGCCTTCATTCCGAGCACCTTTAGCGTCGCCGACATTACCAAAAAGCCCGGCACTCGCAACCCGTCTGCTCCGTTCACGACCAGCACCCTGCAGCAAGAAGCCAGCAATAAGATCGGCTACAGCCCGCGCCTAACCATGCAACTGGCTCAGAAACTCTATGAGGCCGGACATATAACCTACATGCGTACCGACTCTGTAAATTTATCCAATCAATCGCTCGCCGCTATGACCAGCTACATCAAAGCAGAATTTGGCGATAACTATCATCACTTCCGCACTTTTAAAACCAAGTCGGCCGGCGCGCAAGAAGCTCATGAGGCCATTCGTCCCACCAACGTTACCCGCACTATTGCCGGCGCCGACGAGCAGCAGAAAAAGCTCTACAATCTCATTTGGCGCCGCACCGTGGCCAGTCAAATGGCTCCAGCTCAGTTGGAAAAAACCACCATCACCATCGCCGCCAGTCAAACACCGGAAAAGCTAGAGGCTCAGGGTGAGGTCGTCATCTTTGATGGCTTCCTCAAGGTCTACGGGCGTAGCGGCGACGACACACTCCTGCCCGCGGTAACCGCTGGCGATCCATTAACCCTCATCGACGCTCAAGCCATCGAAACCCTAAGTCGTGGCCCAGCCCGCTATACCGAAGCCTCACTGGTTCGCCAACTGGAAGAAGCCGGCATTGGCCGTCCTAGCACCTACGCCAGCACCATCAGCACTATTCAGTCTCGGGGCTACGTAGAGCGCCGTGATGTCGAAGGGGTGGAGAAGCAGATTCAAAAACTTATCTTGGCTAATAACAGTCTTTCTGAGACAACAGAGCCTTTCGTTTATGGCAAAGACACAAATAAACTCGTGCCCACCGACACTGGCGTAGTTGTAACAGACTTTCTGACTAAATACTTTGCTGACGTCGTCGACTACGACTTTACTAAAACCATCGAAGAGCAGCTCGACGAAATCGCTGAAGGTAAAAAAGACCGAGTTACTGTCATCCGTCACTTTTATGGCCCTTTTCATGAATTGGTCGAACAAAGCGGCGGCATCAGCCGTGCTCAGGCCACTCAAGCCCGCCTAGTCGGCCAACATCCCAAAACCAATCTACCCATTTTTGCCCGCTACGGCCGTTACGGCGCCATGCTGCAAATGGGCGAGCAGTCCGACGACCCCAAGCCGCAATTTGCCCCTCTGCCCACCGGCGCTTCCATTGAAACAGTTACCCTGGAACAAGCTCTAAAAATGTTCCAACTCCCGCGGTTAGTCGGGGAGACCGCTGACGGCCAGGAAATCAAAGCCAATATTGGTCGCTTTGGCCCCTACATCCAAGTAGGCAAAACCTTCGTCTCCATTAAGCCGCTCGACCCTCACAGCATTACGCTAGAAGAAGCGCGCCAGCTCTACGCCGAAAAGTTGCAAAAAGATGCCGAAAAAAACATCGCCGACTTTGGCGACATCAAGGTCCTCAACGGCCGCTACGGACCATACATCACCGACGGTACTAAGAATGCCAAAATCCCCAAAGGCACTGACCCTAAGACAGTCACCGAAGCTCAAGCTAAAGAACTACTGGAAGCTGCCCCAACCGGCAAAGGCAGATTCAGAAAAGCGTCCAGCGCCAAGCGTCCAGCGTCCAGTGAAAAAACCACGACTAAAAAGAAGCCAACCAAAAAGCCAGTCACCAAGCGTAAAACTACCACCAAAAAATAATCAACTAAGCTTGACAAAAAGCCTATAATAGTGTAGTATACATACTATATCTTGCACCACCTGATGCGAGACAGTTGCACATTGTAAGGACGGGAAAATGTCGCAGATCAATAAGACCAACGTCATTCGCAAGAGCCCATGGAAGGAAGACGGTCAGCGACACCGTCTAGGTCTGCTCAATGAGCAGACATACTTCAAAAAATTTGGGTATCGCCCGGCTGACTTCGGCCGGCGCAATCCCAAAACGGTCACTCTCAGCGGCCGCTAGCCGGCCGCACACTAACTCATCTCGCGCCTCGATCCACTTCCGGATCGGGGCGCTCTCTTTTTTGACAAATTAATCCTCAAATCAGTATTATTCTGACAATCGAAAGTTTTGCAGGGACGACTGGAGGGTGACATGAAGCCGCGTCAACGCAGGCGTAAAGCAGAGCATCGCGAGTGGACAGCTTTACGGCGGTACGTTACGGTATTGAGTAGGCGACGCGCTTTTCATCTGGCAACCAACGGCCATATTAACTTTGAGTGGTATGGCATCCTGTTGCCGCTTAGCCACGATGGCAGCGAAGCCTATATATTACAGTGGCAGAAAGATAGCCGCTCCTCCTTTATACAGCAGGTTAGCGGTCGGCAAGTTGTTGTGGTAGAGGATTTGTACCAGCGCCGCCGGATTCTGCGCCGGGCCATTGCCGTGGTTAAAAAGGCCTGCGCCCTCGTCCTGCGCAAACCGGAAGGCGTAGTAGAGAAGTGGCGGGATAATATCTGCGCCGCCTGCCAAAAACCGCTGTATCAGCACGCACTTAATGAGTCAGGGTTCATTGCCTTTTGTCCCCAGAACAGTGGCGTGCCCAGACCAATTTTTAACGCTTAAGCTTATATCAAGACCCCCGCCACTGACGCGGGGGTCTTTATAAATTTAGCGCGAATTACGGAACCCCTATCTATGTACCGCCATCCTGAGCGTTAGCAGCTTGTCCACCTCTGGCAAAAAGGATCTTCTAAGCTACTATTGGAGTGCCTGCGGTGGAAGATTCTTCCGCTGCACCGTCATGGTACAGGGTCAGAATGACATGGTAAGAGAGGTGTAAATCTTTTTGTGATAGTTAAAAGGTGAGTTTTGTAATTCGCGCTGCTAATTACCCGTCCATTTGACAACCATCTGGCTTGCCTGTAAAATCTCGCTCATCGCTTGGTGGATTGGCCTCAGGTGTATTCCGGAGAGGGAAAAATGAAATATAGCCTACGTCATTGGCGAGAAAGCTTGGTGGTCGCTGTAGTCGCTCTCGTTATGGCTGTTGCGGTACGCGCCAATCAGTCGGCACCACCATTATCGCAACCGTTAGCAACTCCGCCTCCTTCAATAGTGGTAACTATCCCGGCTGAAGATGCCGCCGGACTAGGCTGGTGGACGGGCTGGCAGCAGGCAGCAGACGCTCGTGTCAAGGCATACTGTTCACTGCAAATACAGTATTTGCAGATGCCGAGCCAGGCTGTGGCTAATCAGCTCAACAGGCTAATCGATCAGGAGTATAGGGCACACCGCCAGCTACACTACCTCATCTCTGGGCCTCATGCTCAAGATCTCCCGGAGATTCCGACAGATCAGCAGCAAATTATTCAGCAGCTGATGAGTCGCGATTTTGATCAGACGATAGCCGGATATTGCGGCATGTATTTAGAATTGCCCCGCAGCCTACCGTTACCGCCACCGTCACGCGCCAACCTCCAACCATCACCACCACCACAGTCCGTGCCTACGCCGACACCTGTGTATTTCTAGACAATGCGCGCCTCAGCTTGCAGTACGCAACCTGAGGCGATTCTTTTATTGACGCTTCAGTCTATCTGTGCTATAAAACCTCTGGTCCAAAAGGACCAAAATACTCACACCCAATTCGGAAACTCCTGAAGTTTCGTTATTCGTTATTTCGTTATTCGAACTTGTTTCGAATTTCTGTATTTCGAATTTCAGCTTTATTTCCTCGGGTGGCGGTCCCGATCTACCGGGAAGCAAAAAGGAGGCTTTTTATGCCACAAACTATTTCTATGAAAGACCTGCTCGAAGCAGGCGTTCACTTTGGTCACCAGTCCAAGCGCTGGAACCCCAAAATGAAACCCTATATTTTCACCGCTCGTAACGGTGTCCACGTTATCGATTTAGCTAAAACAGCTCCCATGCTCCAAGAAGCCATGGATGCTATTCGCGACATCGCCGCTGACGGCAAGGATATTATTTTTGTCGGCACCAAAAAGCAGGCTCGACACATCATTACCGAAGAAGCTAAGCGCGTTGGTGTTATGTATATGACTGAACGCTGGATTGGCGGTCTATTAACCAACTTTGACTCTGTTAAAAAGTCTCTCAAAAAATTAGAAACTCTTAAGCAGGAGCGAGCTGACGGCGACTTGGACAAATACACCAAAAAAGAGCGGGCCGGCTTTGACAGCCAGATTGCCCGGCTCGAGCGCCAACTCGGCGGTGTAGCTGACCTTAAAGGCCTGCCTCACGCCATGTTTGTCATTGACCCTCGCAAGGAAGATATTGCCGTTCTCGAGGCCAAGCAGGCCGGTATCCCAGTGTTTGCTGTTGTTGACACTAATTGCGATCCTTCCAATATTGACTATCCCATTCCAGGCAATGACGATGCGCTTAAATCAATTAAATTATTTGTCACCGCTATGGCCGACGCCGTCGAAGAGGGCAAGCGACTAGCCAAAGACAAAGCCGCTAAAGCTCAGACCGACAAAACTGACAGTACCAAGCCCGAAACTCAAGACCCAGAGCCCGACGTTCTCCAAGACGCCATTCCCGCCGCTGCCAAAGAGCACAAAGCCGTTCCGCCGGCCGGAGCCAAGGCAAAACCATCTGAAGAATCCGACACTCCCGAAATGATTGAAGAGGCTCTTAGCCAGCAAGAAGCCAAGCAGTCCAAAGCCAAAGACAAAGCTGCCGATGAGCAGGCCGGCAAAACCAACGCCAAAAGCACCAAAAAGCAAGCCAAAGCCGACAGCAAGTAAGCAAGTAGGAAAGTAAAAGGCCAAGACACAAGAGTCCAAATGCCAAACAAAGTCACAAGATAAAAAAGGAAACAGCATCACTCATGCTAAAATCCTCTTAATCGTAAATCGCTAATAAAAATAATCGAAGAGCGAATAAACGAATAACGAAACAACAAGTATAACGAACATCCTGGAGGTAATTTTTATGCCACTCAACACCGACCTCATCAAAGAACTTCGCGCCAAGACCGGCGCTGGCATTATGGATGCCAAAAATGCGCTAGAGCAGTCCAATAATGACATGGCCAAAGCCGAAGACTGGCTCAAAGAAAAAGGTCTAGCTTCAGCCGCCAAAAAAGCTGACCGCGAAACCAGCCAAGGCGTCATTGAAGCTTATCTGCACAATGGTCGCATCGGTGCCATGGTCGAAGTTAACTGCGAAACCGACTTTGTGGCCAAAACCGAAGATTTCCAACAGCTCTGCCGCAACATTGCCATGCAGGTTGCCGCCATGAGCCCGGAAGACGTCGAAGCCCTAATGGAGCAAGAATTCATTAAAGACCCTAGCCAAAAAATCTCCGATCTCGTCAAAGCCGCCATCGCCAAACTAGGCGAAAACATCGTCATCGGCCGCTTTGTCCGCTACGAACTAGGAGCATAGCAGCCTTCGACTTCGTTTACGCGTTTACACGTCAACCAGTAAACGCGTAAACCAGTCACTCCCTTTGCCACCAGCCTTCAACTATGCGATAATCTCGTCTGAAACCTAGAACCTAGAACCTAGAACCTAGAACCTTTTTATGTCCGATCAAGTTATTCAACAAGCCAAACAAAAAACCCAATCTAGCCTAGAAGCCTTTGAACGCGAACTCGGCACCATTCGCACCGGCCGCGCCAACCCAAGCCTAATCGAGAACTTGGCCGTCGAGGCGTACGGTGCTCATATGAAATTGCAGGAGCTAGCTTCAATTACTGCTCCCGAAGCCGGACTATTAGTCGTTCAGCCTTACGATGCTTCGATCGCTGGCACCATCGCCAACGCCGTCCGCACTTCTGATCTAAACCTCAACCCCATCGTTGATGGCACCATTATCCGCTTACCCTTACCGCCACTCACCCAAGAGCGTCGTCAAGAAATGGTTAAGCTAGTCGGCCAAAAAGCCGAAGCCGCTAAGGTTTCTATCCGTAACGTTCGCCAAGAAGCCTTTACCGCCCTCAAAAAAGCCAAAGAAGACAGTCAAATCAGCCAAGATGAACAGCTAGGCTTCGAAAAGCGAGTCCAAGAGATTGTCGACTCTTCCAACAAACAAATCGAAACCCTAGCCGCCACCAAAGAACAAGACTTACTCAAAATGTAAATAAATCTGAATAGATAAAATCAGAAAAACGAAACAAATATAAAACTCGAAACTAAAAAATAAGCATAAGTTTTTCCTATTTCCCAATTTCTTACTTGTTTCGTATTTCAAGTTTCTAATTTCTAACTTTCTCATCCCCATGTTCCTCACCATCCTCATCTTCATCATCATGCTCTCCATCTTGGTCCTCATTCACGAGGCCGGACACTTCTTTGTGGCTCGCAAGATGGGCATAAAGGTTGAAGAGTTCGGCCTGGGGTTGCCGCCTAAAATTTGGGGTAAAAAATATGGCGAAACAGAGTACACCATCAACCTGCTACCAATCGGCGGCTTTGTCCGCATGTACGGTGAAACTCCGGATGGCGTCAGCGTGAGGAAAAACAAAAAAGACGACGACAGTCACCGCATGTTCCTCAATAAGTCCAAATGGGCCCGTACAGCCGTCTTGCTGGCCGGCGTTATCGCCAACCTCATATTAGGCGCAATTTTGTTTTCCGTCGTTTTTACGGCCGGTCTGCCAGTCTACAACGCCCGTATTACTCCCACTATCGAAAAAGTTGACGCTGACTCACCAGCTGCCGCTGCTGGCCTTAAAACTGGCGACAAAATTATGGCGCTTAATGGCACCGCCTTTAACGACGTCAAACCCAGCTTCTCAGAAGGCGTAGCCAAGCTAGAGGGCCAAGAGATTACCTTAACCATTCAACACGACGGCCAAACCAAGGACGTTTCTCTCACGCCTCGTCAAGATCCGCCCGCCGGCCATGGCGCCATGGGCGTAACGCTCGGAGCCGAAACCTTTGTTGAAAAGACAGAAAAATATCCCTTCTACCAAGCGCCTATCGAAGGGTTTAAACAAGCCGGCATTTTTGCCTGGCAAATCATCGAAGGCTTGGGCAATATGATTAACCAAGCCGGCCACGGCACCGTCCCTAACGATGTCGCCGGTCCAGTCGGCATCGCCTCCATTCTTGGTCAAGCTCGCAGCTTGGGCTGGCAATATGTCTTGTACTTTGCCGGTCTGATTAGCGTTAACCTAGCTGTCGTCAACGTCTTACCGTTCCCAGCCCTAGACGGTGGTCGCTTACTCTTCGTCGCCATCGAGGCGGTCACCCGCCGCAAAGTCAACCAAGACGTCGAACGCTGGGCCCACACCATCGGCATGCTCGTCCTGCTAGCCCTCATCGTCCTCATCACCTTCTCAGATATCACCAAATTGCTTTCATAGTCCAAGAGTTACGCCACAGAAGCAAGCATGCTACAATCCGCCGGACGTATTCGCTGTTATCAGAAGGAAAAACCATGCGCGGACGAGATGTGGCTGAGGCGTTTAGGCACAATGCTGCCAGCCTGATTGATTTTGACCAGGCATTATCCAAAGAGAGGCGTCAGCAAAGGTGGAACACTAAAGTAAACCGGGCCATCAAGACCATCAAGGAAGTGAATAGGTGGCTGCTTGATAATGGCATCTATTGCTGTCAAGAGCCGTTTCAATCTGCCGTCGAGAATCTTCGACGAGCCAAACACTACTTTACCAAGTCCAAACTCGCAGAAAGTCTACTTTCGCTCAAAAAGGGAATTCGCCACGTACAATCAGCCATGATTCTCTGGCCGAACAGGGCAGGGCAAGGCGAACGACAAGAGATGTCGAGGCAGATGTATAGCTCGCTTATGATCGACTTCGAGGAGCTGCTGACCTTCTACGACTATCTTGCGGTAGCCAGCAGCTAACCGATCACCGGGCGGAGCACTCCAGCAGTGATCCGTCCAATTTTTTAACTTTTACCGCCAGTCGAGTACATCATAGAGTTGCTCTCATAATTCTCATCATCTTTTCAGGCACCACCAAACTACTGTTGCGACAGAAGACAAAAGGCACAAGATGCAAGTGTAACAATCCTTCGCTGGCTGTCATTGCGTGCATGTCGGCCTCTGGCTGGAGGAGTTAAAGCAACGCGACGGCCTTCCCGAGACGACTCATTGATAGACTACCTCGATTGTGCTCGCAAGGACGAATTTTGTAGTTCTCAAACTCGTATCTTATCCTAGCCCAACATTTTTAATCTTAAGCAATCCTGTACTTGTCCTCGCTTCCGTATCATGGTAAGTTCATATCAGATCGCAGCCTTTTACTAGGAGAGATGAAGCCATGATTGACCATGCAGTGCGGCAGAGGAGTGGTACGCTTAGTCGGATTAGGGTTCGTGAAATAGAACGGGACATAGACAAGGTCCAGCGTCGCTTGCTCAAACGATCCGGTCAAAGCACTGCCGCATCCAAGGCGGCCGCCACAGCGGTAGTTATCCTTGCTGCGGCTTCAACCGAGTTTGAGCAGCGTAATCTGCTAAAATCCGCCACCTTGCTCTATGGAGCCGCCAACCTACTCCGTAGAGTCAAAGCTTGGCCCAATCTGCAGCAAGACATCAAAGACATACCGCCTCTTTTTGGCTGCTAATCTGGAGCGCTTACTTTTAGCGCTCCTTATTTTTGTATAAACAACCAGTCATTTGCTATAATCCTGTCGTTCAAGGCAGACATAGTCATAAACAGAGGGAGCAAAAAATGACCAGTCCAGACCCTGACAGCCGTTTAGAGGTGGATTATGCAAAAACGATTCAAGCGGTTAGGCTAGCCCTAGGCGACACGCTGAAAGTGTTTGAACACTATGCACCACATAATGCAGCTATTGCTAAAGTGAGCATCAGAGGGGCTCAACAATCACTTGATGCCATAGAGCATTTAGGGCAACCGCAACAACGCCTGGTAGTTTTAGAGCACTGCAACGAGATTATCAGTGTCGTTAAATTATTAAAGGGACATTGGCCCCGCCGCGGCTGGTTTCGATGGGCAGAGCCACAAGTTAGGCGAGACCTTTTGGCCTCTTCTGACTACCTGCAGGCGCTGCTAACCTCACCAATCTAGGCCCATCGCCGTCACCCTAGAGCACCCCAAGGTGCTCTATCTCTCTTGAAATTACAGCAACATCTGGTACACTAGTGCCTACCTGATTTGAGGTGTGGCAAGTCATAGAGGGAGTACAACATGGTTGCTAGAGCTGCGGAAGGTCTGACCCGAGCCATGACCGTTAATCCAAGCGACATAGGCATTGGCCGACCGTGGGGGAGTCTCAAATCGGACGGTCTTACACATGACGCCTATAAGCCCGTCCGCAACGAAACGCCTGAGCAGCGCCAAGAGCGGATCAGTCGGGAGCAGCGACGCGAGGACATTACCGCCGCTGTCAAAACACTCCAGAAGTGCTTGGAAACTATTCGTCAGCGGCACGTAGATGACCCCGCTTGGAGCTTCCATCGGCTGAATTGTGCAAGTAGTGGCATTTCGATCATTCACTGTTGCCAAAACAGCTTGGCCAGCATCAAGGCTCATGCTGCAGCTCATTGCTTTGCTGCTGCTGCCACTTGTTACACTGAAACAAGCCTACGCCAGATGCTGGTCAGCATCATCGGCTTTTGGCCCCAGTGCAAACACAACCGGCAACAATTAGAAGAGCCCCAAGTACATCATGATTTTTGCGAGGCTATCCTCGACCTGGACGGGTTCCTTAACCAATCAGCCTAGCCAGTATCAAGAGCGCCTGTCTGTAGGCGCTCTCATTCTTTCCCTTCACC
>CAZHWT010000023.1:0-21662 GCA_964536215.1 uncultured Candidatus Saccharibacteria bacterium | reverse complement strand
TCAACCTTCAACCTTCAACCTAGAACCTAGCCCAGATCCTATCAACCACTCCAAAACAACACCCCGAAACTCACAACTCATTATTCAAAACTCTCACTGGCTGCCTTGCTGCCTAGCCGCCTCGCTCGCTACTTATACCGTTCCACCAACTCCTTAATCTCCTGCTTCTGCTTCTCGGTCCCCACCTCATCCACTACCGACAACACTTCACCCCACACTTTCAGCTGTGCTTGTTGCCATAATGCCTGGCGTCGGTCAATATCCAATCGACCTTCAAGAAACTCGTTTAGCGTCTCCACCGAGATCCCATCTTGCTCCAAACTCCGGCTAAACGTCTCCTGCTCTATGGCCGGCAAAACTTCCAACTGCGCTTGCAGCCATTGTCGCTGGCACAGTTCGTTTAACTGGGTTTCGAGCGCCAAAGCTTGACTGGCGCTACAATCCAGGATAGTAAAAAATTGATGAAAAAAATCAGGCGGTAATTGTCCAATCACAATGAATTGGGTTTACCATGACGCCGTCAGGCTGTCAAATTGTTCAGGAGTGAGAGTTAGCGACAATTGACCACTAGTCTTAGCTTTAGGCAACCGCGCATCCATCTCGCTCATCAGCTGCGCAATCTGTGCGGCAACTTCTGAACCTTGGGCAGTAGTTGTATCAACCATGCGTCCAAGGTAGCACAAGTAGGAGGGAGTAGGCAAGTGAGTTTGCTCGCTTGCACGTTTGCTCGAGAGGAAGGACGTCTACACGAAATGAGCTTGCGGTTTGCAGCTGTGTTTTTACGTCATTCCCGACCCGATCGGGAATCCAGCTAGTTCAGCAGTCAATTCGCAAAACTACAAACCATAAACCACAAACTATAAACTATAAACCAATTCGTAAACTTTACCTCTTCAGCACCGCCAAAAATGCCTCCTGCGGAATCTCCACTTTGCCAAACATCTTCATCCGCTTCTTACCTTTTTTCTGTTTATCCAGCAGTTTATTTTTTCGCGTCACATCGCCACCATACAGCTTAGCCGTCACATCCTTGCGGAAGGCCGCAATATCTTCTCGGGCCACAATTCGTCCACCAATCGCCGCCTGTAGGGGCACCTTAAAATTCTGTCGCGGAATTACATCCTTAAGCACCGCCACCACCTCTCGGCCAATTCGCTCCGCCTGACTGCGCACTACCAGCTGAGCCAACGCATCCACCTGCTCCCCATTGACCAACACATCCAGCTTAACCGCCTCCACCGGCCGATACCCAATCACCGTATAATCAAGCGACACATACCCCTGCGACACCGACTTTAACTCGTCATAAAAATTAAAAATTATCTCCGCCAGCGGCAGCTCATACATTAACCAAGCCCGATCTTCCATAAACTCGGTCGTAATCATAATACCCCGGTGTCTCTCGCACAGCTCAATCAACTGACCTAGGTACGCCTTTGGCCCAATCAACTCCGCTTTTACCCACGGCTCCCTAATCTCCTGAATTGACCCTGGATCGGGCAAATCGGCTGCCGCCCGGATTAACAACGATTCACCGTTCGTCTTATCCACCTCATATTCAACCGATGGCGCCGTAGCCACTAAATCCAGATTAAACTCATCAGACAGTCGCTCCTCAGTCACTTCTAAATGCAACATGCCCAAAAAGCCTACTCGAAAGCCAAATCCCAAAGCCGCCGAAGTCTCCGGACTAAACATCAACGCCGCATCATTAAGCGCCAACTCCTCCAGGCTATCCCGAAACTCCACATAATCATCAGAATTAACCGGATACAACCCGGCAAACACCATGGGCTTTACCGGCTCATACCCCGGCAATGGTGCCGCGGCTGGTCGAGCTACCGAGGTCAACGTGTCTCCCACGTGGACCTGATTAATATCTTTCAAGCCAGTCGCCACATAGCCAACTTCCCCCGCTACCAACCGTTCCTGTGGTTCCAGCCCACTGCCGTTATATCCCACCGCCAGCGGCATAAATTCGCCTTCAGAAGCTATCAAGCGCAACTTTTCCCGCCTCACTTCACCCTTCTTCACCCGCACAAAAGCCATTACCCCTTGGTGAGGATCAAACTGCGAATCAAACACCAGGGCCTGCAACGGCTCATCAACCCGTTGCTCCGGTGCCGGAATCCGCTCTACAATCGCCGCAAATAACGCTTCCACCCCCTGGCCGCTTTTGCCCGAAGTAAATATAACCTCATCTTCCCTAAACCCCAGCGTATCGCTAATCTCCTTGGCTCGCCGCTCCGGCTCCGCATTTGGCAAATCAATCTTATTCACCACCGGAATAATGGTCAAATTATGATCCAGCGCCTTATAAAAGTTAGCAATCGTCTGCGCCTCAATTCCCTGCGTCGCATCCACCAGCAACAACGCTCCTTCACAAGCCGCCAACGACCGCGACACTTCATAAGCAAAATCCACATGCCCCGGAGTATCAATAAGGTTGAAAATGTACTCATTTTCAACGGCGTCCAGTTTCAAGCGTCCAGTTTCAAACTCCACACCTTCTGGACGCTGTGCCGGGTGCCACAGCATCCTCACCGCCTGCAGCTTAATCGTAATGCCCCGCTCTCGTTCCAGAGCCAGCTTAT
Organism: uncultured Candidatus Saccharibacteria bacterium; assembly: GCA_964536215.1. Taxonomy (GTDB): domain Bacteria; phylum Patescibacteriota; class CAZHWT01; order CAZHWT01; family CAZHWT01; genus CAZHWT01. The sequence goes on along the minus strand of CAZHWT010000023.1, from coordinate 19,068 downwards.
CCAAAAACTGCTCCTTCATCTGCCTAGATGCCACCGTTCCGGTCATTTCCAGCATTCGGTCCGCCAAAGTAGACTTACCGTGATCAATATGCGCAATAATACAAAAATTTCGAATGTTAGACATAAATGTTAATAGCGTCCAGTTTCCAGCGTCCAGTTATAAACGGCACATCTTCTGGACGCTTGCAACTGGACGCTATTTATTGGCGTATTGTACCAGAACCCCGCCACAACCAGTAGCCATCCCTTTCTCTCATACGGTATAATAAGTTCGCTATGGCAGACCAACAGCACTCTTCATCTTTTGATCCAACCGATCAATCACCAGATAGCCCCAAATCGACCGCCCTACCTCACTTGCCTCACCGGCAAAAGAGCCACGCTTCGCAACCTCATAAGGACAAACAATCTACCACGGCCGGACTAGGTACCATCAAACCGCCTCACCAACTAGAGGTCGAAGACATCGACCTAGGCGCATTACCCCCAGCCTCTCATCCTGGGCGAACCGCTGCCGCATCCATCATGGCCATCGCCATTCTCATTGGCTTGGCCGCAACCTGGTTCCATTTCAATCAAAACGTCTATTCTCTTGACGGCCTAGGGGGTCAAACCGCAGCCAATATTACGCCAACCCCATCCACTAACCCTTCAACTCTCGGAGCCGAAATCAACCAGACCAAAACCCTTTCACTCAACCTCTCGCTCCCAGAGCTAAGCCAAGGACATTATCAAGCTTGGATTCACCATCAGGATCAAGATATTTCTTTAGGTGCTTTTAAACCATCTGGCCAATCTATTCAAAACATGGACGGCTCGCCATTTAACCCCACCACTACCTACGCTGCTAATGACAATATATTTATTACGATTGAAGCGGGTGATGTACTTGCAGTCACACCATCCACAACGGTTATCTTAACCGGCACCATAGACGATCAAGGCCAGGCCAAACTAGCCTTCAAGGCAATTGACCTATCTCAAGCTAGTGGGAGCTTCACCCTCGCCACCCCCACCGATTCAGATACGGATCCTACCTCTGGAATCTGGTTCGCCAAGGCCGATGGGGACAATCTTGGTGCTCCCAGCCTTACCCTTCCCAACGCCCCCGCCGGGTGGAAATACGAAGGTCAAGTTGTGTACAAAGATGTAGCTGTCGAAGTCGGTCGCTTCTCCCAAGCCGACAAAGCCGACGAATTCAACAAGTTCACTCCCAACCCCGACCGCACTCCTAACGTCCCCGGCGAAGACTTCCTGCAAAAAGCTCCCGGCCAGCTAGGCCTAGACTTCCCCACCAGCCTAGCTACTGGCGAATGGAAAGTCGTCATCTCCCTAGAGCCAGACCAGGATGGCCAAGACCCTACTGGAGACAATCCGTTCTACCTCCAACCCCTCAAAGCCGACATCCCCCAGGACGCCAAAGCCCACAAAGACTACCCGCTAACCCTAGACATCAGCACCTTCCCTACTGGAACAGCCACATTTAAATAAGAATCCAATTCTAAGTAGTAATAGTAAGTAATAGACGGTCCTCTCTCCCCAATACGCCTATTCCTTCAACCTTACCCCTCCTCAGGTTCTAAAAATCTTCACCATAAAAAAGAGGCCACACAGATGGCCTCTTGCAAAATCGTTAATTTAAATAGGACTATTTCTTAGCCGTTGGCTTCTTAGCCGGAGCTTTCTTGGCTGCTGGCTTAGGCTTAGCCGCTGCTTTGGCCGCTTTTGGCTTAGGCTCAGCTGAAACAGCTGGAATATTGGCCGCCTTAAGCTTAGCCGCCAACCGGCTCTTGAGACGAGCTGCTTTGTTTTTGTGAATCACACCTTTTTGAGTCGCCCGGTCCAACCGAGACACAGCCACCTTAAACAACGTAGTTGCATCAGCCTGATTGCCGGCCACAGCATTAGTAGCTAAACGAGTAGCCGTCTTAGCACCGACGCGTTGCAGTTGATTAACAGTTGATTTGCGGCTCGACACCCGAACACGCTTCTTAGCAGATTTAATTAATGGCATAACAGTTTTAGTTCTAACGTTTAAGACGCCGAATACAAATAATACGTATTCGTCAAATAATTCTTTGTCCTTTGGGACGGTGAGACTATATCACAGGGCAAGGGTAAAAGTCAAAGGCTACAAATAAGTAACAGTCTGCTGACTCCGCCAAGCTGAGCTTAGCTGGATATCAAGAGAAAGATAATACCCAATATACCCAATATCCCCAATACACCCAATACACCATTTCCCCCCCGGACCCCTAGGATCCCAAGGATACCTAGGTGAGTAGTAAGTGGTAAGTAGTGAGTAGTGAGTAGTTATGCGAATAACAAATAGACGAGTAAACTAATAACCTGCCAACCCTTGCTAACCTATTGTATAGTACTATTGATAGATAAACATGAACCGAATAGGCGCTTTTTTTGAGCGCAATTTCCGGTATAATAGTGCGGCAGGGTAGTTTCGCTATTGTGACGCCCGATTTGTTATGGTCTCCAAATGGATTAAAAATGGCACAAACTTGATGTTCCAACGCCAGACGACAATTTTGTCTGCGGCGGGGGTAATGATGGTATTAACTGTCGGCAGCGCTGCTCTCGGCTTATATAAGCTACACTTATTGTCCAGCCTGGACGTAGTGACTAACCGCGACCTACTGGATGCCTACAAAATGGCCTTTGCCTTACCCGACCTCATTTTTCAAATGGTGATAGCCGGTGCTCTAAATGCGGCCTTTATCCCAGTATTCGGCGAAATGATGGCCCGCAAACAAGATGAATCGGCTTGGAAATTAGCAGTTAACCTAATAAACATTGCTATCGTCATTTTTGCCGTAGTGGCAGTAGTGCTATTCATCGCCGCCGAACCATTTGTGCATTACTTTGTAGCACCAGGCTTTGAACCCGACAAGCTAGCGCTTACTGCCAACTTAACCAGACTAATGATGGTTTCGCCCATACTGCTAGGCGTAAGCGCTTTTCTATCAGGCAGCCTACAAGTCCATCATCGCTTCTTTATCCCCGCCATTGCTCCAATCCTATACAATCTCGGCGCCATTGTCGGCATATGGCTGTTTGTTATTCAGGACAGTGCCTGGGCCGGAGCCTGGGTGCCGGATTTTGGCATTTGGTGGCTAGCTTATGGCGTCCTGTTTGGTTCATTGCTCCATCTCGCTATCCAAATTCCACTAGCTTGGCATCTAGGCTTCCGTTACCAACCAACCTGGCGATGGAAGGATGCTGTGGTGAGAAAAGTGGGTAAACTAATGGTGCCTCGGACCATTGGCTTATCAATCGACCAGTTAGAGTCCTTGGTTTCAAAAATGCTGGTATCAACCTTGGGAACCGGCTCTCCGTTTCTGTTTGGCCAAGTGTTTAGCTTAGTAACCTTTCCAATTTCCTTTTTTGGCGTATCCATTGCTCAAGCCGCTTTCCCCACCTTATCCAAAGAAGCCGTCGAGAATAAAGATGTGTTTAGAACCACCCTATTAACAACCTTTCACCAAATTTTATACTTAATTGTACCCGTAGTCGTACTATTAACCGTCTTAAAGCTACCCGCAGTCCGGGTTATCCTTAACTTCCCAGATTGGACCAGAACATTAGTGGCCGCCCAAGTCTTGCTCGTATTCACCCCTATGCTCATTGCTCAATCAAGTATTCATTTGTGGGTACGCGGATTTTATGCCCTCAAAGATTCGGTCTCGCCCGTAGCTGCAGGGGCAGCCGGAGTAATTGTAAGCGTATTTATTAGCGTCGTAACGCTCCCATCTTTGGGCATGCGAGGACTGGGGATTGGTATGACCTTAGGATCGTTTGTAACGCTAGGTGTACTAATGTACCTAATGAGCAAGCGATTAGGTGGGTTTAACTGGTCCAACTTGGTGCTACCCGCCTTTAGAATCTTGCTGTCAGGCGCAATTATGGCCGTGGCGGTCTACTTGCCAATTAAGCCAATCGAAGCCTTATTCTTGGACACAGCCACTACATTAAACCTAATTTTATTATCTGCGTTAGTTAGCTGGTTTGGCTTGAGCTTATACCTGTTAGTGTCATGGCTACTGGGCAGCGAGGAGATCGTAATGTTTATCCGCCTAGCCCACAAGCTACGCTCCTGGCGAGCTGCCTTAGTCAAAATGCCAGCCGCTTACCAGCAAGGCTTCTCCGGAGAAATGACCAGCGATTCATAAGCATAGGCTTACGGCTAACTTTATTCCAATATTTCCCATGCTTCATCTCCTCATTGGCCCTGATACGTTTGCCAAACAACACCGCCTTACCCAACTAACTACCAATCAGCCCAAAATCCGTCTGGACGCCACCGAGCAGCTCACAACCAGCATCGAATCCATCGGCCAAGCCGACCTATTCGGCCAAGCCCCAGCCGTCATTATCGATAACACGCTCAAGCTTAACACCGCCGACGCCAAACGCTTTACGAATCATCTCTCAGCCAACCTCCAGACCAGCCAAACCATTATCATCCCGCTGGACGACAAGCCGACCGCCAAGCACCCATTAACCACTATCATGCCATCTGCTAAAACCGAGCAGTTTCCCGCCCCCACCACTGCCCAAGTCGTCACCTGGCTGCAAAAGCAAGCCGCCGACCTCGGCGTCGCCATAGATCGTCGACTAGCCCCCCAACTCGCCCTCCACTTTAACAACAATAAATTCGCTCTGCTTACCGAACTGCAGCGCATATCCTGGCAAGACAACCCCTCCCTCACCGCCGACCAACTCAGTCAAATACCGCCTATCGGCACCGAAAGTACTATGTTCGGCCTGACCGACGCCTGGGCGACTAGACAAACAGCCAAGACACTGCAGCAACTCCAACAACTCTGGGGCCAGCAAGTCCACCCTCTAGCCGCCATCACCATGCTCGAACGGCAAGCTCGTCTTCTCTACACAGCCCATCTGGCCCAGCAAGACTCCATCCCTGCCTCCAACTGGGCCAATCAGCTTAGCATCGCGCCATTCATCGCCACCAAACTAAAAGGCTGGCTACCCAAATGGCAACCAGCCCAATTACAACAGGCTCTGCATACTCTTTACCACCTTGACACCCAGATCAAATCCAGCCAAATCGATCCCCAGTTCGGCGTAGAGCTATGGATTATAGAATCACTTGAGAAATAAAATTAGAAACTGGAAACTCAAAATACGAAACAAATTTGAAACTTAAACATAAAAAATGTGGTTATTTTAAATTTCTGATTTGTTTCGTATTTCTAATTTAGGTATTTCAGACTTCCAACCACCAGTCTGTGCTACGAATAATATGCTTTACTCGGTCAATGGTGTGGCACTCTCACTAGCTTCAGGGTATCCTTCATCACTAAATATCTGCTGCACAAACTCTCGTATTTCATCAAACGACCCGCTCTTGGGGACCAAGACATAGGCGCCACCATATTGGGCCATTGGCGGCGAGTAGAGCAGACCGCCCGGATCACTCCGATCGTCTAAGCTATACGTCTTTATCATCTCGGTTTGAACACCCTCGGCCAATTTAAAGGCCGTCGAAGCTTCGTCTGCCTGCAAATTAGTCGAGAAGCTCTCGCCCAAAGAGGCCGCTATATCCAGCAAAGTCGACGGATTAGTTAGAGTTTTAGTCGAGAATATTTTATCCTTAAAAGCTGTAATTACCTTCTGTTGACGCTGACTACGCGCAAAGTCCGTTCCTTCCACTCCGGCCGCATGGCGACTGCGGGCGTATTCTAAGGCTGTTTGTCCATCCATATGCTGCAAACCTGGCTCGAACCTCAGAGTTTTGTAACGTGAAGAAATCGGGTACGCATCCTCTCGTCCCTCAATCGGGTATTCATAATCCACAAATGCCCGCTCTACATTAACCTCAATTCCGCCCACCGTATCGACTGCCTTTTCAAAACCAGCAAAGTCAATCCGAGCTGTATACTGAATCGGAATAGCCAAATACTCAGACACCAACCTATTGACCAGCGCCGCACCCCCACCAGGATAATCATACATATCGCCAAAACAATACGCGCCGTTTATCTTGGTCGACTGCGTTGGAAAATCACCAAAGCCATCAATTGTCACGTACAAATCGCGCGGCAGCGACAGCATCGTTACCTTTTTCGTGTCGTAGTTATACGAGGCCACAATCATCGTGTCTGTTCTAAAACAACTCTTATTAATCGTGCCGTCTGCTCCAGTCAAGGAATATTCTTCATCAGCCCGTTTATCAATGCCCAACAACAACACATTTGTCTTTCCACCATCTTGCTGCAAATCTTTGCCACCAGTCACAATCCACGAAAAAGCCGCCGATGAGCCAGAAAAAACGCTGGCCAAAGAATCTTTAATGGGCGGCAAATAGCTATAAATACCAAAAATCAGTCCGCCCAAAATAGCTACGCCAATACCAAACTTAAGCAGCTTAGCTATTCCCGAAGACTTTTTCTTAGTCCGTCGTTTGTCAGATTGTCGGCTAGGAGAGTGGTGAACAGTTCCAACGTCTACATAACGCATTAAAAAATCCTTGCTGTCCGCTTAGACAGCTTGACCATGGTACCACAATTTAACGCTTTTTAGCAAAAACCAACTAGTGATTAATTTGTTTACACAAGGCCAAAAAACCCTCAGGGTCTAAACTAGCACCTCCGACCAGCGCCCCGTCACACAGTCGAACATACTGTCGCACATTTTCCGCCGTCACACTGCCACCATACAGCACCCGAGTGCTCGCTCCCAGCTGCCGCTTAATCACCTTAACCATTTTGGCTACCGAAGCTGGATCTTCCGGCTTACCCGACCCAATTGCCTCCAGCGGTTCAAAAGCCACGATCCAAGATAAACCCTTGTCTTTCAATTCCGTCAAAGCTTCAACCTCTCCTTCATTACTAATACATACAATTGGCCGCAGCCCCACCTCTAACGATCGACGAATCTTGCTATTCACCTGCTCTGACGTCTCGCCCATCTTGCGTCGCTCGCTATGCCCAATAATCACAAACTGGCAGTGCGCCGCTATCATGCTTGCCGATATCTCGCCAGTATACGCACCCTCTTTCCATGCCGCCACATTCTGCGCCCCTAATCGTACTCGAGTTCCTCGCAGCAACCCTTCCATTACGGCCAGACTGGTAAATGGCGGACACACCACCACTTCTACGTGCTCTAGCTGGTTCAGCGCTTCTCCAGCCGATTCAATATACTGCACCGACTCCATTAACGTCTTATGCATTTTCCAATTAGCCACGAGTAAAGGTTTCATAAAAGTAGGTTCTATTTTCTAGAAAAATCATACCACAGTAGGCAGATAAAAGTCCGGAGTCAGAAGTTTGAAATACGAAACAAATATAAAATAGAAATAATAAAGAAGCTTGAATTTTTTATTTCTGTTTTGTTTCGTATTTCAAATTTCAGCTTTCGAGTTTCTAAAAACCTGCCAGTCAGGTTTTTACATACACCCTCATCTTGCCCTCTTCCAAAACCGGCTGCCAGTTAGGAAAAGCAAATGACAGCGACACCACTCGTGCACCTTTGGGCAACTCCTTCTGCAACTTTTGTTCCAATCGCAACATCATAGTCGGAAAAGCATAGAGCGTTACTGCTCTGGCTCGACTACAGTCTACCTTCCACAAATTCTTCCGCTCAACCCGAGTCGTCGCCGCTAAACCAGCCCGCCACAACCGCCAACGCGACCACCACACTAACAGTGGTTGAATTTCATACCCTTCAGCCATAGCTCCATGTTTAGCTAACGCTGCCACAATTCGCCCATCACCCGATCCCAAATCTATAGCTCGGTCACCTTCATTCACTTCCGCCAGCTCTGCCATCCGCCTAGCCACATTCTGCGGCACTGGCACATACGGCGCTCCAGTAAACGTCGCCACCACCAACGACACCAACATCACCACCATCAGTATCAGCAATAGAATTAAAACCCAAAACCAAACGTAAATCATCAGCAAGTAAGATGTAAGATCAAAGATCCAGACGTAAATTTCAATTTTTAAATTCTAAGATAAACAAAGATAGGAGTTTATTATTTATGATTTATTCTCTATCTTATATATTTAGACTTATGTGTATGTTTGGATCTTTGATCTTAAATCTTAAGCCCCGATCAAATCGAGATAAATTGTAAGTTAGTCATAATATCCCAGCCCCACCAGTCCCGGCAACTTCTCTCCCGCCAAAAAGTCCAGCATCGCCCCACCACCAGTCGATACATAGCCCACTTTGTCCATCAACCCAAACTGATGCAACGCCGCCAACGTATCACCGCCCCCAATCACCCGATTGGCTGCCCCGTTAGCCGCCACCGCTTCGGCCACCACCTTGGTCCCAGCGTCATACGGAGATTCTTCAAACTTGCCCACCGGACCATTCCACATAATCGTCCTAGCCTTAGCAATTTCTTCAGCAAACCTCTGAGCTGATTCTGACGTAATATCAAACCCCGTCTCATCCAGCTCCGCCAATAGCACATTCTTGGGCAATGTCGCCTCATCCGCCTCCGCCACCAGCTTGCCGCCTAACAAAATAGTATCGGCCACCCCTTGCATCCCATTCACTACCGGCAACTTCGTCTCTACTTTAGCCCCGCCCAGCACCAACACCACCGGATGCTCCGGACTTTTACTGGCTACCTCCAAATGAGATACTTCCTCGACTAAATGAAGCCCGGCATAACAAGGCAACAACGTGTCTAGCCCAACAATCGAGGCATGAGCTCGATGAGATACCGCAAATGAATCATTGACGTATATATCCCCAAACGAGGCCAGATATTCGGCAAAGGCGACATCATTAGCCTCCTCACCAGCATTAAAACGCAAATTCTCCAACGCCAGCACCGTTCCCTCTAACTTCAATTCACTCGGCGCATCAATAATCTGATACGTAAAATCATTGCCCAGCAACTCCATCAGTTTTTGCAAAATTGGCCGCAGACTCAACGCTTCCACCACCTTACCTTCTGGACGTCCCGCATGACTAATCACTACCGGCTGCCCACCATTATCCAAAATATATTTCAAACTAGCCAAGCCTGCTTCTAGCCGGGTCACGTCACCAACCACCCCATCCTCCACCGGCACATCCAAATCCAACCGCACCAGCACTCGCTTACCGTTTACATCAACATCATTCAAAGTTTGCATCATAGGTTTATGATATAGCAATGACTGGAAGCCCGCAAATAAACCTGCTACAGTTAGTATATAAACTATAGGAGAAACCTATGAGCATTGAATCAGGCTACATGCCAGAAACACCAGAATCCGGCCCAAATAACCCCACCTTTGGCCACGCCGAAGCGCCCAATAACAAAACCTATTACTACAGAATTGAAGCTGGTCCTGATGAGGATAATAATCCAGACACTTTTATTGAATTCCCAGATTTACCTGGCTGTATGACCCAGATAGCTCCAGACCAAGATCCTCACCAAGCTGCACTAGAAATTCTAGGCTTATGGATAGAAACTGAAGTCGAGCAGGGACACGACATTCCTGAACCAAACTTCAACCCCGCAAAATCAGAATAATCTCTCATCCGACTTTCGGAACATGGCAACTCAGAGAAGGTCGGGCGAAGCGAATTACCTGCAACCACTCAAACCTCAGCCAGACCTGCCGACAAGTAGAGAAGTATCTGGAAGTAGTACGTACACGTGTACGTACACATGTACGTACCAACCTCACTTTATCTCTGTAAATTCAACAAAGGATGATCTAAGGATATACCAATAGTTCAAAGGAGATTCTCAATCAAGTTGAGAATGACAACTAGGCAAACCCTTGTCCGCCGCTGGCGGAGCAAACCGCAAAGAGATCCTATCACTCGCTTCACATATTCCAGAATGACACGTTCGAAACTCGTTATTTAAAGCTCCCACCACACACCACTCACTACCCACCAATTACCAGTCTATTCGCCTCCACCCACCCTTCCACCGTCCCAGCATCCAAGTATGTCCCAGCCGCTGGCACCACCTTTACCACCCCACCATCCGCCACATACTCATTAATCGGATCAACAATTAAGTACTCATCAGACTTTTGCCGAGCACAAAACTCCTCAATTCTCTGCAACGCCGAGTAGTTCAAAATATACTTACTAATATTAATCAGATTGCTCGGCGCCTCTTCCACAGTTGGGTGCTCGATAATGGCTTCAAAGTTTTGTTGCTCATCAATTTTTAACACACCATAGCTAGGCACCCGCTCTCGGAGCACCTCCACGCCCAACAGAGAGCAGCCACCTTCTGGAGTTACTGCCATCAACTTCTCTAACTGACTCGATCCATCGGCCATATACACACAATCATCGCCCATCATTACCACTACCGACTCACCCGGCTCCACAAACGGCACACACAACCCCACCGGAATAGCCGTACCATACTTACCATCATTCGGCTGGACAACAAAGTGAAAGGTAGCCGGCGGCGGGGTAACCAGCGACAACATCGACTCCTTCCCATTGGCTTTTAAATACTCTTCCAAGGGCTCATTGCGGCTATAAAACGCTTCCAACTGAGAATTTTCCGAACTAACCACAAAATAAAAATCAGTAATGCCGGCCAAAAGACAATCCTGCACAATATAATCCACCACTGGCCGATTCCCAATCGGCAACATGCACTTCTCAATCGTTTTAGTAATCGGCAAGCGGCGAGTTCCCCAACCAGCCACCGGAATAATAGCTTTAGTAATTTTCATGCTTGCCAGTGTACCACAAGCAAGCAATGGGGACTCATCACTCTGGTTATCTTCAGGCTTCTGGAAGTCAAAGCGAAATGATCTATAGGGTATTTTGGGAATATTGGCAGGCTTCTATTTATTCGCGCATCCGTAGAACTATAAACCTCGATTAAATCGGGGTAAACTCATCCATTGCCATCTCATGCTACAATATGGCCGGTAAAATCCTGTGGTTACAAAGGAGAGACGACAATGATTGACCAGGTCCAGGTCGACAGGTTTCGTCTAAACCTAAGGTCGACTAAGTACAATGAACTAAAAGAGCTTATCGCTCACTATAGCCATGCAGCTTCAGAATCAGTTAAGCCAAGCTTATGGCAAAAAATCACTCACAAATCCGACCAAGAAGTTCGCCTAGAACGTCTCGGCAAGACTCTAGCAGTCCTCAAGCAAGGCATGCCAGAGAGCTGGCGAGTGTCAGAAGGGGAAGTTGCTGAGTACTGGCAAGTTTTCCGAGATGAATGCCAAAACCGCTACCCCAAGATGGTAGTGAGTCAGCCAATTGTCCGGCAGATTCTCGGCTGCATTACCGAGGTTTATCCCACAGAAAGAGAGACAGTAAATGATCGACAGGGTTCGCAACTGGCTGCATAACGCCAGTGATGAACAAATCCTGGCCATTCTTGGCCAACCGCAAATTAATCAAGCTCCTCCAGAGAAGGTGCACGAAGTCGAAGGCTGGACAGCTGACCAGCGAGCTGGAATCGTCGAACTGTTGCTCGAAGAATACCTCTTCCGTTTCGGAACCTGCCCTAACCTAGATCTACGTCACCATATTCAGGTGATAGCCCGCTTGCCGTACTAGGCAACATGCAAAAGGCGGTCCAAATTCATCGGACCGCCTTCATTCTTCTCTACAGTAAACAATCCTAAGCTGCCGCCAATCGCCGCTGTGTCGCGCCCAGCCATTTTGGTGCATACACTGCCGCCGCCATCACCACTGGAGCCACTATTACCCCACTCACCAGCGACCCCCGCAGGAACGGCAATCCATAGGTATAGCACAGCATCAGTCCTTCCCAGGTCTTAGGGTAAAATGACCCATCGGCCATAAACCATACCCCAAAATTAGTCCAGGCAAAGAAAAACAGTGCTGCCGCCAAACCCGTTCCACCCGTGGCCAAAACCAATTTTTGTGGCGCCTGCACAAACCGACGCAGCCACAGCCCACTCACGGCAATCACTAAGAAGGCTGACCAAGTAAACAGCGGCATACTTCCACCAATAATCGCATCGGACACAACCATCGCCGCCACCGGCACTGCCAAGGCTACCGGCCGACGCATAAACACCGCTGCTACCAAACTCGCCGCCGTCACCAATTCCAGATTAGGCAGCACCATAGCCTCATTATTCACCAGCCGCCACACCACTGCCGCTCCCACCAACCCAGCCGCCGCCAGACATTCAATCATCAACTTTTTATCCATCTTCACAACATTCACCTCCTCTAGTAGAATCCAGAATATTGAATTAAGAATTAAATAGTATTCTTTCGCTGCACCGTTGACTTTTGCCCTTTGCCTTTTGACTTTATTCAATACGTGTCAATCTCCCAAGTAATCTGATCGGTTGACTTAGTCTGGTAAGTTCCCGCTCCTACCTGAGCATCCTCGCCATTAATCAAGAACTTCCAAAATTCATTCTTAGACGTGTCTGCCACCCGACCATTAATCTCAGTCACAAAGGCCATCGCCCCCTCACCAGACGTCTTAGAATTAGGATACTTCTCCACCAACAAATCCAGCGCCGTCTTACCCTCCTCACCTTGATAGCTGACTGAATCGTTCATCGCCGCATGCTCCTCAGCCGACATATCCATAGCCATCGTCGGAGTTGGTGTAGTAGCAGCTTTATCAGACTCCTTATTCTGCCCATCCACCCACACCCACCCACCATACCCCAACCCAATCACCACCACAGCCACAATAAGGCCAAACAAAATTTTCTTATTCACAATATTCACCTCCAAAATAGTTGATTCGTTAGTTCGTTTATTCGATAATTCGTTATTCGTCCATTCGTTATTCGCTCGCGTACTTCGTAATTCGGTTACTACTCACCAATCTGGTTATTGGTTATTGGTTATTAGTTACTTGGTTACTTGGCTAGTTCGTTATTCGTTTATTCGCATAACTACTCACCACTCACTACTCACTACTCGCCCTTGTCCGCCCCGCCAGGGTCGGAACTCACATAACACCTGGGTATCCTTGGGCTCCTAGGGAGCATAGGGGAAATGGTGTATTGGGCATATTGGGCATATTGAAACCCCCATCATTCGTAGCAGCCATAAACTCATTCGTAATCGCCTATTCGCAATAAAAAAGTGAAAAAATCACTGCCACTCTTTTCTGCGAAGAGTCAACCAGTATCTCCAATTTGCGTGTTTTCTGGCTTTAACAGTTGCGCGACAGCCGAGGACTTTCACCTCACTTCTCTACCACAAATCGAATATATTGTGTCTCTAGTCTACATCCACCCCAACATACAAAACAAGAGCCAAAAGTTGCCAAAATTGCCCCGACACTGTACCATCAGCCCAGTCCAATGCGGAGCGAACAAAAGATTGGAGAGAGCATGTCAGCGTCAGATTTTCGTGAAGACCTGCGTGATATGGAGATCATTGCACCCAAGTACCACAAAATAGATCTTCTCAATCTGTGGGGCACACCATTTTCTATTGTGATTCCCCTTCAGGATCTGTCCAAAAATCTCAAACAGCAGTCCAACATTGCCCTTGAAATTGTTAAGGAGAAGATTAAATCAAGATCAGAGCTGCCATGTGTTATCTATGTAGTACTGGCCGAAACACTTGCCTTACGCATCGAACCAGGCACCTCCGACAGATTACAAACACACCTCAACAACAAGTCAGGTTGGCCTCAATTCACGCTCATAGACAAGAACTGCCCGGAGTACCAAGAACAAATCAAAAATATCTTCGACAGTCCTAACGTCGACCCAGAACCTTTCCGGGTCCACCTGCTCATAAGAATCGGCGAAGACCCACCAACACCATCGTGCTCCAACGCCAACTAGCGTTGGAGCGCTTCTCTCTTACTATCTATACCTGTATTTCCAGCCCTCCTGGCCACACTCATACGCGGCCTTCCACTTGACACGCACACCCAAAGTGCTTTACTATCCGCCCCAAGTTTGCTTAGCCAATTGAGAGGGAGAAAATGTTCGAGCAATCTACCACAGACCAACTCGAAGCGCTCTTGCGGCGACTGGAAAAAGGCGTCGTAAATGGATTACCAGATTTCCTACGCAGAGCCTACGAGATCATCATCGACACGCAAGAACTCCGCATGAGTATTTGTGGCGATGTTACCGATGAGGCTCTGATAACGGCATTTGCTGCCAGATGTCAACTTCGCTGGCAAAGAATAGCCCAAGTAATTTTCGGAGACTGTAGTCGCCCAGACGAAGATGCTCTTCTAAAGATTGCTTGGGGGCTAGGTTTCGACGAAGATCAGGCAGCTCGTCTGATTAGCGCCATTAACCAAACCACTTTCTTTTGGAGACCTTCTCTCGCCAAGCCATACCTGCCATCCGTGGGCAAAAAGCCAAAGCGTAATACAATTCGCTTTTCAATGCTCTGGGACAGGCAAGACGACCTAGGGGTAAGCGCTCCTTTTGACAACGGTCATAACGAACCGGGCCAAAATGAGCACTTCGATAAGACGTCGCCCCACAGTGCGTCCAACACCAGAAACACTAGAGCTACACAAAAATCAAAAGTAGGTGCCGCCTCTTCAAAAGTCGAGGCTACTAAAGCTGACTCAAGGCAAATAGTTCCAGAGGCCACGTCATCCAACCCTTCGGGCAAGCCAGAAGCAACCTTTGCCCCAGCACCCCTAACGCGAAGGGAGGAGTCTACTCAACTAAGACTAGAGCAAAGTTTGGAAAGCGCTCTTATCAGCCCTCAGCAATATTATCGCGATAAAAGAATATTGCTGGGAAAAAGCCTCGCCGATATGTCGCGCCAAACCGGCATTTCGTCAGATAAACTAAGCAAGCTGGAAGACGTCAGCGGGTATTTTCTCAGCTGGCAGGAAACCAAACTGCTTGCGACAGCCTTGGGTATTGAGCCATCCATACTCAAGCAAGCTCATGCCAAGTGGAATAAAACTCATATCGCATAGCCTTACGGGGTGATTGTTTTTGCAATCACCCTTAATAGTATCCTATAGTTTGACAATTTATCTACAACGTCGTACAATGGCCGCGCCTCAGCTGAGAGGCACGAGAAGATAAGGAGAACGTCATGGAGAAGCAGCCGGTCAATCGGTTTACGTTGGGCTGGATGAAGGTAAGGGCCATCCAACCCTACTTAAAATCAGTCTTGCAATCCGATGAAGACATCGAGGAATTTGCACAGGACGCTGGCGTAAATCCAGTCAAGCTACGTCAGCTGATGGCTGGATCCAAACTGCCAGACAACTCAACGCTGCAGGGAACTTTAAAGCAACTGCCGGGCTGGTTAGGCAGTGACGAAGCAGAAAGGTTGCAGCAGGAATTCGCTGAGTTGAGTTCCTTGCCTTTAGAACCAGTAAAAAGAACTGATCGCTCCCCAAAGACCGCCATCAAGCCACAAAAACAGGCCCCGGCACCCACAGCAGAGGCGGAAGATATCGGCGAGTCCGAATCCGATGAAGTGGATAATACCAGTAGTATGGTCCCAGATCCACCGACCTCAAGCCCTATCGAACAGCTGCACACCGCAGAAGTACAATATCCTGCCAGTGACAGCTCTCGGCCACGATCGCCACAAGAGTGGCATCTATTGCTGGCCCAAGGACTTCTTGAGGCCCAGTCAAACGGGGCTCTAACAGAGCTGACCATTAAGTTTAACGATGGATCCTTCAAGATCCGTGCCAAAGGAGAGCAATAATAACCTCTCCTCATCAATCAAGCGCTCCAACGCCAACTAGCGTTGGAGCGCTTTTCTCTTACCCCATCTAGTCCACCCTCACAATCCTCCGTCAACATCAACAGAAAGCTGTCTTACTTGACACATATACCCACAGTACATTACTATCCGCCCAAGCCTTACCCTGTTAGTCGTTAATCTAGGAGAGAAGATATGATTACCACAACAGGCATCGACTTCCGATGTGCGCTGGATGAGCAGACACTTGAGAACCTTAACACTATACTTACTCAGTTCTGCCGCGATCGCAGCATGCGCATCCCCGACTTTCTGAGACGTGCCTACGCGACAATCCTTGAATCTCCAACCATTACCTCGCAGCAGACCGAATATACCGACAACACCATGGTGCTAATAGATATAGCCACGCACTGCGGGACCAAGTCGCAATGGTTTACTCAGATCCTACTCGGATCGTGGGAAAGCCCACGCCAGGACACGCTCCACCGCATTCTCAGCGGGTTCAGTTACAATCCAGAACAAATCACCAAATTCTTCTGGGCTGCCGACCAAAGGCAATTGCGCACCGATCCATCCGCCTTAGGGTATGCCAAGAGAGCTACCTTGCCCACGCTACTGACCCAAAGTCTACGCGAAGTCAAAGCCAGGCAGAACCAGCAGTCACAGGCAAAGACGCCGCCATCACCCAACTGCGGTCACTCTGTTAATCATCGGTCAAGCCGACAGTCGGATGGGCCAGTGGCGGGACGCAGAGCCACTAGCCGAAAGATAAAGACGTCAACGCTAACCAAGCAAGTAGGACCAATCCGAGTGCCCGTTGACCGTTTGCCAATCACGGGACAAAGGGTCTATATTGCCAGGCAGCAACTCGTCCGTTATTACCTCGGGCAACTTATATCTGGCTGGGCAACTTCCGAGCGAGACCAGAAAATTCAGCAGCTCTCTAGCCAAACCCGATCGCTCAGCCCTAGCCAAGTAGAAGACTTTCTCAATGTCTCAATAAAGACAAAGGTAGTGGTTCTTGAGCAAATTCTTGCTGTCATGCTAAACGGGTGGCTCTGCCCCGAACAGACCGACCAGCTACGCCAGCAGTTACAACAAATCCAAAGGTTAGCATCTCCGCAATATGCGGTCGCCATGGCCACGCAACCACTTGCCTAAGCGCCAACGCTCCTATCTCTTAAGCAGAGTGCCGGAGCGTTGAACTTCATCTTTAGCACAAGAACCAAATTCACAGCATACGTTTCACAAGCCATCAGGCAAGAATTGCAAAATCCTTCCTCAAGTAGTACTATCGGCCAAGCTTTTGGACACACGCAAGGAGAGTAGTCAATGACTGTGCCCAACTTAGGTAATAAATCCGAGTGGGTCGACTTATATCCGCCTGAAAGCCTGAAAGGTTTCAACAGTAACGGACAAGTGTCCGTCATCGCTTACGTAGTCTACGGACTCAACCTTATGCCGCTACTGACCGCAGCCATAGACATCAAACACCGTCTCGCTCAAGCTATAGCCACCACGCCAACCAGTCGCGCATATCTGGCCATCTGCGAGATGAGTCAACCTCTCTGGGAAGATACCGTTGAGCAGTTTGACGACATCCTCCGCCTAACCGTCGGCCCTGATATTGTCGAGCTACTAAGTCCTGAGGATGAGTTCGCCCAGTACTGCATTCAGCAAGTGCTCACTATGCTACTACTCGAGCAGCAGGTACCATCCATAGAATATATGGTCTATCGCATCGGTCCATAGCCCCTATCGCGCTCCAAAGCCAACCGGCCGCGGAGCGCTTCACACTTTTATTCTCACCGGAGCCAATGGCCAATTTGCTTACAAAAGTATTATATAATAGAAATATTTTTATTATATAATACCATCAAAACAACTCAGATAATTTTAATTAAGGTGATCGCAAAAGTTCAGCAAGGTGTCAAAAAGGGTTCCAAAAACAACCACAAAGCAAATTAATCAAAGGGGATCTTGATTCGCGCAGCGTAACCTATTCTTGTCTACTCCCAACTCCCTACGTCCGACTCCTCGCAAAGCAACCGCGCTTACAGCCCCAATTCTTTCACCCGCTCCAATGCCGCCGCGTGAATCGGCCCCCAAATCTTACCGTAATCCGCCCACGTTCCATCTGGTTCGTCCTTGCGAATCACCCCCGACTCAGGCAAGCGCCCATACCGCCCAATTAGGTCGTGCATATCATGATCCGACAAATAGGCTAGCCCGCTCAAATCATCTCCGGCCACTAAAGACTCATAGGTCATCAAGTAAAACACAAATACCGATGTCGTCACCTGCTCACCATCTGGCAAACGACCAATAATCTCCGCATGAATCAACGGCTTCAACCGATCTTCCTCCACCTCAACGGCCAGCTCTTCTTTTAACTCCCGCTGAATATCACCTAACGGATTACCATCATCCATACCCCCACCAATCATCCGCACAATTCCTTCCGGGTAAAACGAATCTTTACGCCCCAGCACCCACTGCCCGTTCTTATTTCGCACCAGCACCACCGCTGTATCCATGCCCCGCTTTAACAAACCAAACGGCGCCTTTAAATCTAATTCTATTGGTAAATATTGAAAAATTAGCTCATCCATACCCGCTAGTATATCAGATATCAAAAAATAAAATGGGGCTCAGAAAAATTTATTCCCAAGCCCCAAATAAGCCATCCGCCACGTCACTGCTGCATCGCTTCCTGCAGCCTCCGACCAAACCGTTGCGATCCTGGCCCAAACACCGATCGTTTCAGCCAGCCAATCGGGTCTAGTCGCTCACCTAACACAAAACCGCCAACTCCAGCCACGCCAAACACGGCCGCCAGAGCCGTCCACCGTCTGCGCCTACTCATCCCAATCTCCTTTGCGCTCCGGCTACTCCTGAGACAATCGACGAAACCTCGGCAAATAAACCGACCGACCCTCACCTTCAGCACCATCAGTCGGCAGTAATGGCACTTCAACCAGCTCCGAAAACGTATCCAGACACACCGCGCGTCGCCGTGCCTGTCCACGCCTCGGGAATGGCATCCACACCTTCACAGATGAGCCATCTCCCCGCAATTGGACACCATACACAATCGCCAACTCATCGTGGCAGGTCAAGTAAACTCCTGGCTGGATACCAACCCGCCAGCAAGCAAATCCCCGACTGAACAGACAAGCCAGCAACATCCACATACGCCTTCTCCCTTCAGCTAACGCTCTGCTGCTCCAATTTCCCCGACTATACCCCTGACTCATCAGACAGTCAAGCAAGCAGCGCCGATTCTAGTTTTACTTCCCGAAAGTCTGTTCGTTTATTCGATGGTTCGTTATTCGTCTATTCGTTATTCGCATAACCACTCACTCTACCCACCACTCACTACTCACAAAGCACCTAGGTATCCTAGGGGTCCTAGGGGTCATGGGG
>CAZHWT010000022.1:0-21945 GCA_964536215.1 uncultured Candidatus Saccharibacteria bacterium | reverse complement strand
CCCAACCAATGTCAATGCCTTTTGCCGATACGCTTGGAGAACAATGGCTCGCAACTTCGTCGCTAGAGGGCAGGATGGCTCGCTGCGCTAGAGGGCAGGAATTCTTTATTCATGTCATTCTCAGCTTGACTGAGAATCCGATTCCCGATTCACCCCGATTCAATCGGGGTTTACGATCCACGATCTACGATATTCGATTTACCATAAATCCAGATTTAAATCTGGATTTATTCCTCGACCCTCGCACGAATATGCTACAATACCAAAACTATTAGACCTAAAACTAAACCTACCATGTCCTACCAATCAACCCTCAACCGCAAAACCCGCCAGCAAAAAATCCAAGCCAGCGCCCGGGCCCAAAAAACCCAAACTGACATCACACCTAATTCATCTCAGTCTCACCACTCACCACTCACCACTCACCAATCAACCAGCGATGCCAGCTACGCCTACGTCGCCCAAGACCTCAAAAAAATCGGCTGGATCACCATAGTCTGCCTGGTTATCTTGAGTATAGCCACCCTCCTCATCTCCGACATCCCTTTCATCGCCGCCTGGCGAACCGCCCTCCACCTACCAACCTTGTAAATAGGTTTTAGACGTTAGGTTCTAGGTTCAAGGCTTGTCCGCCTCTGGCGGATTTTAGTCTTTCCACTCGCGTAGTTATTAGTTACTTGGTTATTCGTTATTCGCATAACTACCACTCACCACTCACTACTTACCACTCACCTAGGGGTCCTTGGGGTCCTAGGGGTCATGGGAAAATGGTGTATTGGGCATATTGGGTATATTAGGCATATTGGTAATAGTGGCTCAGTTCATTCGTAGCATTCGTGTTTGGTGGATTCGCATATACATTCGTAATTCGGCTGTTACCCAATTCGCATATTCGCATATTCGTAGCATTCGCCCGCATTACCATTTCAGCCAGAGGCTGACAGGCTCCATTCGGCTGGTACCCAATTCGTAACTCGCTCTTGACATACCCCCACGCCATGTAGTACAAGTAACAGCTAATCATGAAACAGACATTCTGCGCCAAATTCTATACCAACGCTCCAACCACGAAGTGGCATTTTCGTGGAACATATCGTGGGATGGATTTGGACAGGATAACTACCAGGTAAAGCTGCACAATAAGTAGACATCTTTTTTCAAACCCTCCCCAAACTGGAGGGTTTTTTGTTGTTCATTTTTGTTGTCAGACGCACTTTCACAACCAAACATCTGTCGGGAAAAGTACCGTTCACGATATTTTTCCCGGCCATTCAAGTCGGCTGACTCCTCATAGTCAGAATCTGTGCAGATACAAAAAGGAGAAGATCATGAAACTGTATGCGCACAAACAAGACATCGATGCTCAGAACTTCATCCAGCATCAGCTGCAAGCCAGCCCAACAAGCCTACCAGGCGACGAATACATTGAGTACTTCAAACCTGGGGGTGGTCGCAGGCCCGTCATCGTCTCAAGCGCTGACCAGCAATCCGTTGGCAAAGCCGGATACTCCATCAAGCAAAAGTCGGACTGGCCGGCCCAGTTGACTTTCAACCGCCCTCAACCGACCACCTATGTCCATCTTCACGTCTGTCCGTCACACCCCAAACTACTCAAACGCTTAACTGATATCCAAGGCGCCTTAACCACTGAAAGCCAACTGTGGATAGCCACCAAAAAGCAGCGCGGTCGCGGTGGCGCCATCTGCTACGGAGAGCTGGACTACACCGGTCGGATCGTCAGCCAACCCGCGGACTTTCCAGCCAATCTGCCGCCCAACGACTTCTTCACTGCCGCTTCAGGCTTTAACCAGCCTGTTGCCACCTATGGCACCTCTGATGCTGCCAACGTCTTTGAGCTGTTAGCGGCCCTAAAGGCCGGCGCGCTATTCGACCTGCCTGTGGTCTTTGACCAATACCAATCGGCCCACATTGTCGAAAACTTTGCCCGGCGCGTTCTCACTCCCAGCCTGGCGATGCTTAATACTACTCTCAATGTCGCCGATCTCGGCCTCAACCCAAAGGGCAAGCTTACCCAGATCATGAACCCAGATCGAGTTCAAACAGCCTTCGCTGCCGCCGGGTTGAGCATTGCTAACCAAGCCGAGCAAGCCGCCATCAATCAGACTGTCGCTGGCTGGTACCGACAAGCCATGAGCCTTTTGGCTGACCAATGGCTAGCCTTGATAGGAGCAACCGTCCCCTACCAAATCATTCCTCTGGAGACACTCTTTCAGCAGCTGCCAGCCTGGCATAGCGCAGTGCCGGCCTACGCCAATATCATCGAGGGAAAGGCCAAGCACCAAGTCGGGCTGCTTAACTACGATTGGGGCGATGAAAGACTCGATACGGACTCGCTAATAACCGATTGGGGAGGAGGCACCGCGGTCCGGGTTGGCGGCGAAACACTCATTAAAAGCCGCAACCAATTCAGTATGCCTCAAACCACCATCGCCCAAGCCCACCAACAGGGATATTGGTTAGCGGGGTATCCTATCTACCACCTGGGTTACAGTCTTGGCTTAGGCGGCGGAGTGCTTCAACTAGTCAAAGACGGTAGCAAAGGAGATGTTCATCGATTGGCCAAGCCATTCCTCGAAAATCCTCAATCAGGATTACACCTGTTGCCTGTCGGATTATTCCGTCTCCACGCCACCGGCCAAAATCCTGACGCATCCATCGACCCCTGGGTTATGCTCGAGCTCTTGCAACGCTGGGAACCATCCCAGGCTAAGCGGTTGGCTCGTCAAATCTGGGCCTTGTTGGACGTACCACTTGCCGCCGATCGGGTCGGCCGAGAGATAAGGGTCAGCGTCGACTTGAATGGTTTAGAAGTGCAGATTACCTAAAATCTGACACTACCAAGCTGGGGCATTCGGTCCATGACCACAATGCCCCAGCCCAACCAAGATGACTATTAAAAAGGAACAACCTTATGAATCAAGCTCTTGTCATTATATCGGCCCACGCCGATGATCACATCGCCTGCGCTGGCACAGCCATGAAACTGCAAGCCCAGGGATACACAATTTTTGAAATTATCCTTACCGCCTCCAATGAGGGGCGGGACTTCCGCATGCCTACAGAAACATATGACATCGCCAAACTTCGCCAGACCGAGTTTAGTGCCGCGTCAAAGTTTCTTGGTACCAAGCAGGTATTCCAACTCCAACAGCCCGACCTAGGTCTAACCTACAGCAAAGAACTCATGCTCGACATCGCCGGCCTCATCCGCCAGATCAAGCCGACTGTCGGCCTTATGCACAACTCGTTTGACTGGCACCCAGACCACCGTGCCGCCAACCAGCTGGCTTCAGAAGCATTTAAGTGGGCTGCTTCTGGCGTACAACCCGAAAGAGGTGCCGCTTGGAGAACACCAATAGTACTGGCTTGTGAAGGTATGCTACCCATCCAGCCCAATATACTGGTCGATGTGACAGAATTTGTCGCCCGCAAAATGGAACTCTACCGCATCTACGAATCACAGGCTCAGCCTAAAGCTCTCAACTTTGAAGAGGGGCTAATGGGTGTGCGTGGCTATCACTTACGCCGTCCGGGCAGCATGATGGCCGAAGCCTTTGCCACCGACCCCACCTCACCCATAGTCTTATTTGACCAGGAGGAACATGGCCAATCTTGACCCCAGCACTATTCGGCTGTTAGCCAACGAGCCCATCAGCCAGATCCAAGACCTAACCACTGGTTACCACACCGTCGCTCAGGTCAATGACCGATACTTAGTTAAGCAAAGCCGCGACCTGGCCGCCATTGAGCGCGAAGCAGTCGGCCTCTACCTGTTTGGCCGACTGAGTCGCGCTGTCCCGCACCTGATAACCCGAGGTGCAGATTTTCTTGTCTCGGAGAGCTTGCCTCAAGCCAGCACTGCCAGCCAGGCTATCGCCTGCGGCCTGATTAGTCAGTCTCAGGTCGAGGCCTTCGTGGCCACTTTTATGGCCAAAATTTATTGGAAGTACCAGCAACGGTCAGATAATCTGACTTTTTTCCCATTCATAAGTTGGTCAAGCCGCACTACAGCTATTGCGGCTCGACTTGATCAATCATTTAATCTGCTCAAAGCCACCGTAGATCACAACGTTTTACGGAAGCTCGCCAAACAAGTGGCCATCTTCGCCACCCAATCAACCCATTGCAAGCTAACCTTACTGCACCGAGATATCCACTTGGACAATATTCTCGTTTCTACTACTAACGGCTATCCCCGCATGATGTTGATTGATGTCGAACACTGCATGGAAGGCCCCATCGAGTTGGAGCTACAAAACGCTCTATTCTGGCAGGACGACAAATCATTAAATACCCAAGCCATCCAAACGCTTTTGGTCAATCAATTCAGAATTCCCTACTCTCGCCAGCAGGAGGCTGCCTTATTATCGCTATATATCGCTGACCAACTAACTGCAGCTGCTGAAAAGTCAGACCGCAATAAACTTGCTCAACTAAACAAATTAGCTCAAATCCGCCTACGGTGAGGCTCAGGTCGAATTATGCGACTAGTTCATTTGTCCGCCAATCAACAGCATAGCCCGACCGACTGAGTGTCAGGCAAATCGTACATCGAAAATCTCATACGCGCGTACATTCGTCTATTCGTTATTCGTTTATTCGCATAACTACCCACCACTCACTACTTACCACTCACCTAGGTATCCTTGGGATCCTAGGGGTCCGGGGGGAATGGTGTATTGGGTGTATTGGGTATATTGGGTGTATTGGCATAATGCCCCCAGTTCATTCGTAGTATTCGTATTTCGTGGATTCGCATATACATTCGTAATTCGGCTGTTACCCAATTCGTATATTCGCATATTCGTAGCATTCGCATTGCCATTTCAGCCAGAGGCTGACAGGCTCCATTCGGATGTTACTTATTCGTAATTCGCATCATTCGTATCCGAAATTAGCATCTATTCCTTCCAATCCTCAATAATCAACTTAGGCTGTCCGTGCATCTGCCGTACTACCAGTCTTTGCCCGTCCTTCCAGCCCAACTCTTTTACAAAACTCTTCGGCAAAGTCACAAAATATGACGGACTTTCCGGAGCCCCAGTTTTACCCAATTTACGTACCTGTTCGCTAGCTTTAGCTTGTCGCGGCATAGCAGCCTCCTTATATAATAATTACTTATATAATAGACCTCGCGTCAATAAAAACCAACCTAGTCAATTTTTAACACCACCTTCATCAAAAATAACAGAGATAATGCGATAGTATTATATAATACTTTTAAAAGTATTATATAATAAAATTTGCTAGCTTAGTCTTCCCAAACCGGATCAACTACCGGAGCAGTCCGATCATATTCCAAATCAGACGCCCGATCCTCCAGCAACTGCATACCGTGATAACGACCCCAATTCCACGACCGCCAGTCACCTTGACTATTAGCCAAACTAAACTGGGCTGACCGCAAATGATTGCTCAGCATTCGAGCGGCTGCATTCTTAAAATCAGCGTCAGTCGAAGTAAGTAGTGGCAATAACGCCGGCACCGCATCACCAGACAGATTACCCAAGTACCGCAAATCAATTTTCCCAATTGCGTTATACCTGGCTACATTCTGACGGGCAATAAAAGCATCCGGATTAAGCAAGTTTAATCCCACTACCGTCGCCACCACCAGCCCAATCACAATTGACCCAACCTGCTTAGCCGAAAGTTTACCCCAAATTTGAGCCAACAACACCATAAACACCACTGCCAACCAAATCATAAACGTCTGACCAACTAACCGCGCCACAGTAAAGCCATACGCCTGCTCGTACAGCCACAACCGATTCATAGCTGATCCAAGCACAATCAGTACTTGCCCACCCAGCAGTAACCCAAGATTACGAACCAGTACCGATTCCTTCTGCCACAAATGTGGCTTAGCCAGCCCTAATACTCCGGCGGCCACAATAGCCACCGCAACAAGCTCACCAAAACCTTGTCGCGCATAGTCAGCGTAACTAACAGCAGTATGGTCCAAATACGCTTCGCCGCCAAATAGGTAGGCAAACTGGGCCAGCACAAACAAACCAAAGGCTGCATTGACTCCAATAAGCAAAATTCGAGATTCAATCAGTCCCAGCCACCGCTTATCCTCCATCATCACGCTCCGGAGCGTGCCCTGGCGAATAATAAAGGATAGCGCCCCAGCAAACCAAACCGCCACTATGCCAATCACTACCCAGCTCATAATCGTTTCCTCGGACAAGGTCCAGGTAAACAAATTTCCAAACACTGTCTGCAACAGCATATCGCTCTTGATAAACAAAAGTAGCAATACCAACACGATTGGCACAGTTACTACAACGCCACGCACCACAGCTGCAGATCTTTCCGCTGATACGTGCCGTTCAGAACTTAGTGCCCGACTCATCACTGCAAAAAACGGCCGAATCCAGGCGAATGGTAACAAAATCGTATCCATAATCGACGATAGCGGCATCCACCAGACCGGCTCTCGCAATAGCCGCACCATCGCCATGCCCAAACAAAACAACGTAAACAAATTAAGCACGGCCATTAACGTACTGGCCCGCCAAATCAACATAGCCACCAAAAACGCCATCACCGCCACTACTATCCATAACCACACTGGCCATTCCCGTCCCGACAAGCGCAATAACAGCCAACACATGGCTGTCGTTGCTACAAAAAAGTATCCTATGGACAACCCCGGCATTTGATTCCAAAAACACCAATAAAACAACAGCCCAATACCAAGACTAACCGCTAAAATAGCTCGAGACTGCCTAACTTCGTTTAATAAAAAATCTGAAAAACCCGACAAAACCTGGCTCATAAAAACCTCCTCAGTTCTTAGTCATCATAGTATTAATCAACCCTGACAACATTTTAGAAATAACAATCAGATCCGAATGAAGCTGTCTATAACTGGTCTCATTAATCACGCCAAACCCTCGACAAATTCTCAAAATTGCCGCGCACTCATGCACCGAACCTCGAGCAATAACATAAAAGTTCTTCTTATCATTCTTAGTATATTTACCAGCACCCTCAGCAATAGTTAGCACAATACTAATCGAAGCCCGATTCAGTTGATCGCGTAAAGTCCTATCTAATTGCTTATTGCGCAAAATTGGATTCACATTAATTAAGAACTCTTCAGCCGCAACATAAACCGGAAATTGTTCAAATTGAAAATATTCTGCAGTCATAATCGGCATCACCGTCTAATTTCACCGATTATACCGCCTCAGCGCAAGAGACTACATATTCCGCCCTCCACTACCCCTACATTCTCCCCCATTCTTAGAGCGTGCACACCATACACACGAACAGAGGATAAGAATGAAGAATTAAGAGAAAGTTGAAGAGAAGCTGATGCCCCTTCCACTACCCCTACATTCTCCCCCTTCATTCTTAGAAAATTCACACCATATATAAGCGAATAGAGAGTAAGAATGCAGAATTAAGAGAAAGGATAAGGGGATGTTTATGCCCACTTCCACTACCCCTACATTCTCCCCCTTCATTCTTAGAAAATTCACGTCATGCAAACGAGCAGAGGATAGGAATGAAGAATTAAGAGGAGGGATAAGGGAAAATTTTAACGAATTTTCTGGTCGGGGTGAGAAGACTTGAACTTCCGGCCTCCAGTACCCCATACTGGCGCGCTAGCCAACTGCGCCACACCCCGACGATTAACGATTAACGATTAACGATTAACGATTAACGATTAACGATTAACGATTAACGAACATATTATAGCAGCATACCCCCTCATATTCCAGATAAATCATGGAGGAAGAAAAAAACTAATCAGACATACCTTGCACCTCGCTGCCTCGCCACCTTGAACCTTCCTCAAAAGCTTGCTCGTTGACATTCGGGTATTGTACGGGTATAGTAAAAAAGCACATTAACCTAGAGCCTAGAATCCGCCAGAGGCGGACAGGCCTAGAACCATGGTACACTTTTATACATAGAAAGGAATGTAATAACTATTTATGGCAAACTCAACCGCAGACAAACAACAGGACAATCGCAGCCAAGCCGTCAAATTGGCCATGGATCAAATCGAAAAACAGTTCGGTAAAGGCTCAATCATGAAGCTGGGCGAGTCTAACGGACGCATGAACGTAGAGTGCATCCCATCTGGCTCAATTGCTCTAGACATGGCTCTTGGCGGCGGCTACCCCAAAGGCCGTATTATCGAAATCTATGGCCCAGAATCATCTGGTAAAACTACGCTCACTCTCCATGCTATTTCCGAAGTTCAAAAAAGCGGCGGTACTGCTGCGTTTGTAGACGCCGAACATGCTCTAGACCCAATCTATGCCCGTCGCATTGGCGTGGACATCGATAATCTACTCGTATCTCAACCAGATACCGGCGAGCAAGCCCTAGAAATTACCGAAACCCTCATCCGTTCTGGCGCTGTTGATATTGTCGTAGTCGACTCTGTTGCAGCTCTTACCCCACGAGCTGAAATTGAAGGCGATATGGGCGACGCTCACATGGGCTTACAAGCCAGACTTATGAGTCAGGCTCTCCGCAAGCTAACTGGCGCCATCTCCCGCACCCACACCACCGTCATTTTCACCAACCAGCTCCGCGAAAAAATCGGTGTTATGTTTGGCAATCCCGAAACCACCACCGGCGGAAAAGCTCTCAAGTTCTACGCCTCAATTAGGTTAGAAGTTCGCCGAACTGGTCAAATTAAAGAAGGGGACAATGTCAGCGGTAGTCAGACCAAAGTTAAAGTCGTCAAGAATAAAATCGCTCCGCCATTCCGCACCGCTGAGTTTGACATTATGTACAACGAAGGCATATCCAAATCAGGCAGCACTCTGGACGTAGCGGTTGAGCTTGGATTGGTTCAGAAAGCCGGCGCCTGGTTTAGCTACAACGGCGAAAATATTGCTCAAGGTCGCGAAGGAGCTAAGCGATATTTACAGGAAAACCCTAAAGTCATGGAAGAGCTCAATAAGAAAATCCGAGACTCCAAAAAAGAAGTTCCATTCGAAATTGGCCATGATACGGAAAACGACAATGAGGAGGGGTTGGACGCCGCTGGAGAATAATCTAACCGTACTACCGTGCAACTTCAGCTAGTCAAAAAACAGCCATTAACATCCAATATAGTCTCTTTTTTCTGGAGCGCGCCAGAACCAATTACCTGGCGCGCCGGCCAGTACGGTGTTTTCTATCTACCTCACCCTGCTATGGACACCAGTGGCCCAGAACGCTTTTTCACTATTTCTAATCCACCTCACGCACAATCACTCTGCTTTACCACCCGCATCTCCGCCTCCAGCTATAAGCAGGCGCTTAATGCTATGACCAGCGATGATACCATCAACCTACAATCAATTGGCGGCGAATTTGTCATCACCAATCCAAAAACGCCTCACATTTTTGTAGCTTTCGGCATCGGTATAACCCCCTTCAGATCCATCCTACTTGACGTCATTCACCACCAAACTCCTCTCCAAGTCCAAATCTTCTTTCAACATCGTCCCAATGAACGACTATTTCAGGACGATTTTAATCAGGTAGAAAAATATACCGGCGCCCCAATCAACCACTTCAATCAACCCGATCAGCTCACCGACGCCCTCGCGCAACAACTTCACATACACCCTGACAGCAACACCAAGTTTTACCTCTCGGGCCCCATTCCTTTAGTCGAGAAGGTCGAAGAGTTGCTCATCACATACGACATACCAATTGATAACATCTATTCTGACTACTTTGAATATGACTGGAGTCAAACATCCGCATGACGACCTCTTCACCATCTCAATCAGCCAAACAGAAGTTTGCCGTCTTTGATATAGATGGCACTATTTTCCGATCAGGTCTGTATCGCGAAGTTATATTCGAACTAATTAATCGCCATCAGGTCCCAGTTGGCTTTTATGATTCCATTAAGCAATTAGAAGTAGACTGGAAGCAACGAACCAACGTTAATGCCTTTAACACCTTTCAAGAAACCATGGCCATCGCCTTCACCCAGATCCTACCGCAAATCAGAGTCAGCCACTTTGAACAAGCTGCCTCAACCGTCTTCGCTACCCAATCACAAAATGTCTACACCTACACCCGCCAGCTGATCCAATATCTCAAGCAACAAAGTTACTTCCTTATTGCTATTTCCGGATCCCAAGAAGAAATTGTTAAGCCCTTTGCAGACTTATACAAATTTGACGCCTGGATTGGTCAACATTATCAGCGCCACGGAGATTTCTTCACCGGTCAAATAGATATGACCCACAAACAAAAGGATAAGCTTCTCAAGCCACTTATCCAGCAACATAATTTATCCTTGAATAACAGCCTAGCCATTGGCGATAGCGTTGGAGATGTCGACATGCTCTCCATGGTCAAAAATCCCATTGCCTTCAACCCAGAAGCCGATTTATTTGCTCATGCCCAGGCAAATAGCTGGCCCATTGTAATTGAGCGAAAAAACATGATCTATCAACTCACCAGCCACGGCCACACCTACTCTCTCACCCAAGCCGCCCCAGCCAACGCAATTCAATTCAACTTTTAACCATCAACACACTCAGGCGTAGACCACAATTTCCTCATTAGACACTTTCCCCTACAACCTGAGTCGCAAAGTCTGGTTTCCACCATCATTACAAGCCCAATACTCACCAGGATAGACTCCGCGCGACAATCCAACCAGACTGATAGCGCGGATGTTTCTCCGACCGCATTTACTTACCGTAACAATATTCTTTACCCTCGTCCCCTTACGGTCATTGAGCTTTAGCTTCACGAGCAGACTTAAGCGCCTTTACCCACCACTCCAATTGATCCAATTGATCTTGCAAATTTTTGGTATACGTTGGATCCTTAGGCTCACCAGCCTCATTCAAATTACCCAAAAAGAAATTAACTATATGAGTCGCCAAGCGAATATCAGCCTGCTGCAACTCAGCTGCAATACCGCGCAGGTGCTCCACTGCTCTAGCTCCACCTGCCCCAGAGCCATATGACACATAGCTAACCGGCTTTTTGTTCCATGGCGTGTAGACGGCGTCCAGAGCATTCTTTAGCGATCCTGGATAGCTATGGTTGTATTCTGGCGTCACCAATATATATCCATCGGCTTTATCAACCTTTTCCGCCCATTTATTAATTCCCGGAGTAGCATACTGACCTTCTTCTATCAGGCTAGCTGGTCGAGCGTCGGTATAATTACCAAAGCCATGGCCCTTCAAATCCACCATTTCATATTCCATACCCGCTGAATGGCTGTCGGCTACCTTTTTCACCCATTTGGCAATTCCTTCGCCAACCCGTTCTTCACGAACACTGCCGACTATAATAAGTACTTTTGGTTTAGTCATAGTGACCTCCTTTTTTATTTACTTCACTTTTTGAAGTGTGTTCATACTATCGTCTTTACTTCATTATGTAAAGTAGTTACAAAAAGTAAAGCATATGATATACTCTAGACATGAACTTATTCAAAACTCAATCTAGGTCAATCGAACCAAAGCTAGATGACGCCACCTGTGGCGTTACCAAAACTATGCGCATAATTGGCAGCAAATGGACCATGCTCATCCTGCGCGACCTTTTTCAAGGAACCAAGCGCTTCGGCGAACTGCAAAAATCGCTCGTCGGAATTAGCCCTAAAACACTCTCGGTCCGCTTAGACGAACTAGAGCACAATGGCATTATCTCCAAAACCGTTTATCCGCAAGTTCCACCCAGAGTCGAATATACCCTCACCACCAAGGGTCAATCCCTCCACACCATCATCGACGACATGCGCACTTGGGGCGAACAAGCCGGCTAGCGCCACGAGTTCAGAGCAACGAGTATAGAGTTCAGAATATTGCTAAGAAATAAAAATGACCACTAACAGTAAGACGCTTCGATTCGCCCCCCACCTTGTCCGCCTCGTGCTCCATGGTACCAAAACAGCCACCTAGCGGATCAATGGTGACAAGGATATCCAGGCAACCGATATTCTACGATTATTGAACGCAGAGACAGACCAAGAATTTGGCCGGGCTGTAGTTACAAGCATAACCGAAAAACCAATCGGCCAATTAACTACACAAGAAAAACTGGCCGACGGTGAAATAAAACGAGACCAAGAAATATACCAAGATCTCAGCAAGTTTTATAACATCCAAGCAAATTCTAAGACCATAATCAAGATTATTAATTTCCGACTAATCCAGCTTCAAGTGGGCGACCAAAACTAGTCCCAACTACCACAGTTTGACGCCTCCCTGTTAAGCCCTATACACTATAGGTATCACACGAGTGTTGGGAGGTGAAAAATATGATCGACAAAATAATTAACGAAGTCAGCAGTGCTATTACCGCTACTATTTCTGGCACTGACGACATCCTGACTGCTGTTCGCAGCGCTGTTAAGGGTCAAGTAGTTGGTGTATTAAACGACGGCGGAGAAATTGGTGCAGCCGGAGTTGATGCCATTAGCTCTGTCGCTGCTGGCGCTATTGAGGGAGCTGGTTCCGTCGGGGATTCTATTACCGACGTGGCCACTTCTACTGTCAACGGTGTTATTGACGGCGTCAGTCAAACTGGCGGCAACATAACCACTAGTGCAGCTAACGCTGTGAGCGGGGTTGTAACTGGGGCAGCCAAAGTAGGTGGCGACGTTGGCTCCGTAGCCGTATCAGCCATCGAAGCCGTGATTGATACTGCTGGAAACACCGGCGTCAATACCACTGAAGCGGTTGCTGAATCGGTAAAGAGCGCCCTAGCGGCCGCCGATGAAATCGGTGGAGAAGCTGGCACCACCGTCCGCAACGCATTGTTGGCCACTGCCTCGCTACCACGCGACGTAGTCGAACAAGCCATCAAGGGCTCAGACAATAAAGAAGCCTAATTCATGTGGAGGCGAGGTTCGTCATAGCAGCCTCGCCTCTTCTGCATACTACTAAGATACAAACCCCCAATAATCGATACTATTTGGTCGGATATATTTGGACGCTGTTATGGATGTCAACGTGTCTATTAGACGGTAAAACTAGCTTCTTCGGCTGTTGAATTTTATACAATTCATAAAAAGCTGAGCTAGTATTGCCCAATAGCTTAGCAAAACCATCTTGCTCAATCACCCTTCCTTTATCAAAGACAATAATCCTATCCACCTGATTTAACGTCATGAAACGATGAGCAATAATAATAAGCGTCTTGCCTTTAAGCTCTTTTTCCAACGCATCCTGCACCATAATTTCCGTTTTACTATCCAAGGCCGAGGTAGCTTCATCAAAAACCATTATCTCTGTATCAGCATACACTGCCCGGGCTATGCCGATCCGCTGCTTTTCTCCGCCAGACAATCGACCCCCTTTTGCTCCCACATTCGTGTCCAACCCGCCAGGCAGTTTATCAATGACTGGCTGCAGACAGGCAACTCGAATAGCTTTATCCAACTTGACCTGGTCAACTTTTTTCATCATGGTGATATTTTCCAGCAAACTCGTATTAAACAACTCTGTTTCCTGGGGCACAATCGTAATATGCCGAGTCAACTCTGCTGCATCGATGCTTTGCAACGGCACACCACCAATCGTCAGCGACCCGCTCTCAAGCTGATGAATGCCCAACAACAGCTTAGCCAGCGTTGACTTACCGCTACCAGACCTACCAACCACCCCAATTTTTTGCCCACGATCCAATCGTAACGACAAGTCAGTAATTTTAAACTCTTGTTGGTCAAACTTAAACGTCAGACTCCCGCGATCAATCTCGATATCTCGCCAATTCAAAGGAAATGTTTGGCCGAACACCTGCTGCGGCGCCTGATCGTAAATAGGCATCATCCGTTCAATTGCTGATTTAAATTCCAACAAACTCAGCAACGTGCTCACGCCATTCGTCGCACTATCCGCCAAACGTTGATAATAGGTAAAGTAAACAAACGCTGCTCCAGCCGTCATTACTCCCGCGATCACCGAGTGACCAACAATCAGCAAAAAGACTGCCAAGGCTACGGCATTAACCACCTGAAAATATTGCCACTTTTTCGTAATCAGATGATGATTATCATACGCCAGGTCCTTAGCTTTCGTTTCTACTTTATCCAAGTTCTGCTTTAACTCCTGCGTAGCCCCCATAGTTTTAATAGTCAGCACATTATTGGCCGATTCTAAATATGTACCACTCGACATCTCTGTAGCCTGGTTAAAATTATGATTGGATTCCTGCAGCTTGCGGTAAAAATAAATCTCTATAGCCGCAAACACGGCTACGTATACGGCCAAGAATACGGCAAACAACCAATCTTTCATGACAAAAATAATGAGTACACCGCCAAAAGAGATAGCTAATGCCGGCAAATCATCATGGCTGATCCGCAACAACTGCCGCAGCTGATTAAGACCGTGCTGCAAACGCTGCATTTTATTACCGGTATTCTCGCGCTGATGCCAACTCAAGTTATACCGCATTAATCGATCAAACCCACTCACTTTAGCCTGATAAACGGTTTCAATATCAATCTTACCCAACCTATCTTTGCTAAGTAGACGCACATAAGCAGCAATGGCACTACTCAGGCCTAAAACAATCACATCGTTATAAAATGGCTGCAAGCTTTGGCCGGGCTGATAAACCAAAAAGAAATCAACAATGTGGCCAATTAGTAACGGCGGAACCAAGGCATACGCCTGACTAGCAATCAACAAGATTGACCAAAAAATAAACGGTCCTTTGCGGGATCCAAGAAAAGCAAGAACAGAGGTGTAAAGATACTTCCACGATTGGGCGGGGAGAGGATCGGTTTGTGAGGCAGTATCGTGGGCAGACATAGGCAAACGACAATTACCATATCACGTCCGCTATACCAGCGCCACTTCTCTCATTTCAGACAGCTATAGTAACCAGGCTAAAGCTTTTAATTGCCACAAAAACAAAAATCAGGCAAGAAGAAGGCATGAAGAATAAGCAATAAAATCCAACTAATCTCTAGTTAATTTATCTCAGATGATGCAAAAAAGCTTGCATTTTCATCACTTGCCTGCTATAATATTTGGTTGTAAAATAAAAAAAGGACAGACGATGCCATTCCCAGGAGCCGGCGAACTAGCCGACTGTTGAAATATGGTATTGTCTGAGATAATACCATATGAATACTGCTATTCCCACGCTCGTTTTGAGCTACACAAACCCAGATTTAGACACCTACGGCTGCGCTTTGGCCTATGCCGAGCTTTTGCGTGCTCAAGGCTATGATGCCTCAGCAGGCACCTATGGGATGCCCACACCAGAAGTCCAATTCATGTTGGACTACCTAGGCCAGGTTCCTCTGCCAGAACTAAATCCGTCAGAGTTTAGCCAAATTATCGTTGTCGACTGTAGCTGGCCCGGCAACCTGGACACCCGTCTCGACCGCGACAAAGTTATTGAAGTTATTGATCACCGTGAGGGTACCGATCATAACGATTTTCCCAACTCCGCCTGGAATATTGAAATGGTCGGCGCCGCCGCCACCCTTATTGGCGAAAAATTCGAAGCCGCTGGCATTACCCCATCAAAAACTGCCGCCAGCCTCTTATTGGCCGGCATTTTCTCCAATAGCATGAACCTGCAGTCGGCCATCACTAACCATCGTGATCACCACATGGTTAAATGGCTCAATCAGTTCGCTCAACTGCCAGAAGACTTTGCCATTACACTGTTTAAAGCCAAATCAGACGTCACTGGCAACAAGCTCCACGCCCAACTTCACGGCGATCTAACTACACCTCTCTCGGGAGAATTCGGCATCGCTCAGCTGGAAATGGTTGGAGCTGCCGACCTCATCAATGGTCGTTGGTCCGAGTTGTCTGCCAACAGCGACATGATTAAATCAGAGCAACATCTAAAAAACTTACTCATCGCCATGATTGATGTCGCCGAATGCGCCACCTACTTTTTCTGTCCTGACCAGCACTTGCGCAAAATCCTCAGTCGAGAAGTTGGCCTATCCTTCGACGCCTATAATCTGGCCAAACTCCCCAAAATCCTTCTGCGCAAAGAAT
Organism: uncultured Candidatus Saccharibacteria bacterium; assembly: GCA_964536215.1. Lineage (GTDB taxonomy): Bacteria > Patescibacteriota > CAZHWT01 > CAZHWT01 > CAZHWT01 > CAZHWT01. The sequence goes on along the minus strand of CAZHWT010000022.1, from coordinate 5,953 downwards.
ACATTCCGGCAGTTAAACAGGCATACTTACATCATCAGGCTAACCAGCCTTCGCAAAGTAAGCGTAATTCCAGACTATCTCGATTATTCTGGCCTAGCCTATCCTTTCACAACTAAACAACTCTCATCCACCCGAGTCATTCATCGCAACCCCCCCATCGGAACCCCTAATTATTCCCGCGTCGGCAGGAATCTTCCAGATGGCGAGTTACTTATTCCAGCTTACGCAGGAATAACAGGTGATACTAAAATAACGGCTGAGAGACGGCTGCAGCTATTTCAAGCAATCTTATTGGTCTTTGCGTCCGGCTCAATCCGTCGGTCAATCCGCTCAATAGTCAGCGCCTTACCATCCTCAGTCTTAATCAACACTGACCGGAAATCTACCGGTCCTTCTTCTTCCGTTTCAAAACGGTGCGGCGTCTGTAGCTTTTGAATCGAAATAATCGTATCCTTTTGCACGCCCAACACCGACCGCCATGGCCCAGTCATGCCCAAATCAGTGACATAGGCCGTATCGTTATCTAAAATGCAGGCATCAGCTGTTGGCACATGCGTATGTGTTCCAACTACGCCCGTTACCCGACCATCCAAATACCAACCCATGGCCCACTTCTCCGAAGTAGCATCAGCATGGTTATCGACTAAAATAGCGGCAAACTTCTCATCCTTATGTTCTGCCAATACACTATCAACATAACGCAACGGATCATCCACCAAATCTCGCAAAAACGCCCGGCCCTGTACATTAATAATCAGCACCTGTCCTTTGGCTCCCAGATCTACAATATCCCATCCACGTCCCGCATTCCCCGGCGGATAGTTACCCGGTCGCACACACGGAAAGCTTTTGTCGTTCAAATGCTCAACAAAATCTCGGTCCATCCAGGCGTGATCACCATTGGTAAAAAAATCTACCCCTGCCGCCTGCATCAATTCCACCCCATGCACTGACGTTCCCCGCCCCTTGGACGACAAATTATCCGCATTCGCCACCACCAAATCCACCTCCAGCTCCTTGCGTAATTTCGGCAGCAATTGCATTACAGCCTTCCGGCCTGGATTACCCACAATATCACCAATAAAAAGTATGTTCATAATGACCTTCCTGTCTTTGCTAAATACCGTTCAAAACCAGCTAAATCCCTTACATTTTCATCCAAAACCGCCGTATACAAATCCACACTGCTCACGCCTCGGTGATATTTGTCGCTAGCCGCCACTTTTTGCTTTAACCGCAAAATAACCTGTCGATTATCATTATTCAATTTAGCTACTATAGACTGCACCAATTCCCGTCGCTGCTCAGCCTCGCCCCGATTAATAAACCAAATATCCATTTGCCATTTAACACTGTTAAATAAAATATCCGGTCCTAAGTATATGCCTTTCGGCAAATTCTCATCTACACTATCACGATGATCCGCCAAATTCACCTTTGTAACTCCCACCTGCTCCATAAACCTTTCTACCACCTTTAAGACCGAAGCCAACTCGGGTCGACCGTCACACAACACTTCAATATCAATATCCGGCCACACCATCAACCCTATTTCGGCGCTACCAACCACTCGAACATCACCAACTAGACGCAAAATCTCCTCAATCCCAAGCTGCGACATCACATTTTTAACCTGCTCCTGCAGCTCCGCCTGTCGCTGTTGCAGCTGCTCGTCATTCAATCCCAAATCAGCTTGTTTCATAAAAATAGCGCCTTAAGATTCTAACCTCAATCTACTCACCGCCCCAGCCAGATTGCCGTACAGAATCTATCTCAATTGTAGCATCGAGACTGGCACAGCAATGTCATTCTCGGCTCGATCGAGAATCCCTTCGATATACGATTTACGATTAACGCCCCCGGTCATTCTGACCCTATACCATTGCAGTCCAGAGGAAAGATCTTCCAACTTGAGAAGCAATCTGGCTAAATTGGCACTGTCTGTCCCGCTCTAAGCATCAGGATCGCCTTCACTTCTCGCCATGACAGTAAATGTCGTACACAAAACAGCAAGCTAGCAATCCAGCGCTACTTTCGCGTCTTTCTTACACAGGAGAAATCGGATTCTCGATCCAGTCGAGAATGACAAAATACAACCCCGCGCCTTTACGCCTCGCACTTTCACAACCCTCTCTTAACGCCCGCAACTAAACGCTATACGCTAATTGCTATACGCTCCAATTATTTTGCCGTATCGTACGCCCGCGTCTCCCGCACTACAGTTACCTTAACTTGGCCCGGATAGGTTACCGAATCATGAATCTTCTCAGCCACATCGTGTGCCAACACCACCATAGCCGCATCGTCAATATCTTCCGGTTTTACAATCACCCGCACCTCACGACCAGCTTGGATAGCATATGATTTATCAACCCCATAGAAGCTATTAGCTACCGTTTCAATTTCCTTTAGTCGCTTAATATAATCCTCCACGGATTCATGCCGCGCCCCCGGACGGGACCCAGAAATAGCATCAGCAATATACACCAAAACTGACTCGATCGAAGAAAATGGCTGATCTTCGTGGTGCTCCGCAATAATATTAACCACTTCCTTGGGAAAGCCAAACTTCTGAATAAAGTTTACCCCCAACTCAATATGAGTACCTTCTTCTTCCGTAAACACCTTACCAATATCGTGGAACAAAGCTCCCAGCCGCACCGTACTAACATCCGCACCCAGCTCTCGAGCCAAGGCCATAGCAATCTTCGTTTCTTCCAGCGTGTGAGCCAACATATTCTGGCCATACGAGAATCGGAACTTAAAGCGACCCATAGCCTCCAGCACCTCTCGCGGCAAGTTATAGGCGCCAGCGTCCCGTGCCAACTTTTCACCAGCCTCCCTGATAATCTTATCTACGTCCTTGGTCTTCTTCTGAATCACTTCCTCAATCCGTGTTGGCTGAATTCGCCCATCCTTAATCAACTCTTCCAAAGACAACCGAGCAATCTCCCGTCGCACCCCGTCAAAACTGGACAAGCGAATCATGCCTGGTGTGTCATCAATATCCACATCCACGCCAGAGGCCATCTCGAAAGCCTTAATATTTCGTCCTTCCTTACCAATAATCCGCCCCTTAGCGTCATCGTCCGGCAGCTTGACCAACGAAGCCGTATACTCGGCTACATAATCAGTCGCCCCATGCTTCATGGCATCCACTAGCAAATGCTTGGCCTTGTCATCCACCTCAGTTTTGATCGCTTCTTCAGCTTCCTTAATCCGCTTGGCCTTTTCCTCCAACAACTGCTCTTCCAGCGTCTCCATAATCTGTTTTCGAGCCTCTTCCTTGGTCAACTTAGCCGACTTCTCCAAAGCCTTAACTTGATCCGCCTTCAATTCATCAATTTCTTTCAATCGAACATCAACTTCCTCGAACTTTTTATCCAAGTCGTTATCTTTTTTGTCTAAATCAGACAGCCGTTTATCCAGCTGCTCTTCCTTTTGCTGCACTTTACGCTCCAGCTCTAACACTTGCTGTTGCGTTTTGCGCGCCTCATCTTCCGCCTCATGGCGAATCTTAAGCGCTTCGTCTTTAGCCTCTAGCAATAACTCTCTGGCCTGCGCTTCCGCCTCAGAGATACCTTGAGCATTTTTATCTTCGGTTGTATTTTTTAAGAATTTGTGCCGATTAACGTAAAGATACGCGGCAACAGCCACCACAATAATGGCTAAAATAACATTGAATGAATCTGGCATAAATAGGTCCTTGTCTGTTCATATATCCTCCATTGTACCAGAGACAGCCTATAAACTCAAAAGCCAACCGCCGCACTCTTCCACCAACTCGCCCTCCGACGCATCGATGCATTCGGAGGTGCAATATCCCAATCCATAAAAATTAAGATCCAATCAAACCGTGAGTAATTAGGTCATCAATCAGCGCTTTAAGTCTTTTCGCTATATCTTCCGCCGTAGCTGTTGCTGTATTAAACGAAGTTCTATCTGCCGTGCCAGTCGCAGCAGTCCACCCAGTACGGCGGGACGTGATAACCTTTGAAGAATTACGATAAAAATCACCAGATATGTTTATTGCTCCCGGCACTTCATATTTAACTCCCGCAAACGGATTATAGCGAATATACCCCTGGGTCAAGCCAGTCACGTACACTACATCTCCTTTGCCGTGAGCCTTCGTAATAGGTGACGTCAACACCTGAGTATACGGCGCTCCTATCCCTGGTAACGGAGAAGGATTCCCACTTGTTGTTAATTCATCAGCGTTATTGCCACCTCCGATCCTAACTGATGCTCCACCAACTAGCGGGTCTTCTGTCTTGATTGAAGTTGACCCAGCGGCAACATCCTCATAAAGTCGAGTCCGTATCGCCTGTGGCCCAAACACAACCTCAGGCAATCCAGACGAAGGCCCTTGGCCAATCAATACTTGCGCAAAAGCCTCTCTGTTAGCTATCAATTGACCTTTCGGCCCGTTTGACACTCCAGACATTGCAAAATCCATAGCAGACAGCAACTCTTCAGGAGTGACTACTTCCGCATAACGAACTGCCCTAACTGATACAAGCGCAGTACCATCTCCAGTTAGTTGTCCCGCGGGCTCCCAGAACACTTTTGAGCTCTGCGATAGTTGAGCTACTCGCGGATCGGTGGCTGAGAATATCTCACCATTAGGGCCAATTATTGTACAACTCTGACCACGAACCAAGACGCCTACTCTATATCGAGTAGTTCCATCGGATGGTATCGGTCGATTCCATGCCCCGTTAAGTAACCCAGGAAATGTTCCCCCAACGATCTCTCCATCTTGGCGAACTGTCAAATTAAAACCGGTTGGCCCAACATTACAGTGCAGCAAGTCATAAAGACCACCATTACCTCCTCCCGACCATGCCATAGTCATATTGCCATTAGCCGGAGATCCAAAGGAAACCATCGTCGCTTCAAGATAGTGGACAGGTTCTTCAAAGGTTGCAAAAAGATAGCCAGTCCCACCATTGCTAATCGCTAGCCCGTCTATCACTTGAGTAGGACTCCCTCCACTGGTAAACCAACTCGGACCTGTTAGCGGCGTGAGTCCATCCAGGGGACCATCTTGGTAACGAGCAAATTCATCATACAAAGCAAGCTCATGACGACCACGAAGAAGAGGTATTTCATCAACACTCGCCTTCACATCCTCCGCCAACCTATCTCTAGTCACCCACCCATCTTGTTGAATAGCAGTAAGAGTAGTGTCATGAGTGGGGATTTTATTTATATCAGCTTGTAGTGATGACTCTAAGTCAGTCTTGGGAATACCAGTCTCTGGTTTAGTGTATTTTAAGGAAATAGTTCCAGAGGGATTAAGCTTACCGTCAGAGGTGTGTTCTACGGACAAAAACTCATTCAGAATTTCACCCCAGTTACCCGCGTCCCCACCTGGTTTAGGCAGTCTCGGCATTAGAACACTCTCCGGGTGCTTGTACTACGAATCACGTATTCCATGCATCCATGGTATCGTGAACAACCAAGCCAGTGCAACCGAGAGGGGAGATCGTTAAACGTTAATCGTTGATCGTTAATCGTAATCATCGTACGTAGCGTCGAGATATTGTGTACATATACGTGTACGTACATAGGTCAATTTATCTCTGTAAAATTGCTGGAGGATGGGGGTGAGGGTGAATCGTGAATCGTAAATCGTACTTCGTAACCCCAATCCAAGTAACCAAGTAACCAATAACTAATAACCTTTAAAGGGGGATTCTCAATTCACCCCGATTTAATCGGGGTCGAGTTGAGAATGACAACAAACAGAGCCCTTCACCCTTCACCCTTCAAGCTGCAAGAGATTCTATTACTCGCTCCAGAAAGACGCCCCCGTAACCCGCAACTCGCTATTCGAAACTCCCCCGCACCTGCTTAATGGCTTCCTCAACTACTTCCCAATCAAACCCTTTACTGGCCAAATGTCGCCCCACCTTTTGCTTAAACTCCCACTCATCCAACTCCATAT
>CAZHWT010000021.1:0-23824 GCA_964536215.1 uncultured Candidatus Saccharibacteria bacterium | reverse complement strand
CATGATCGAAGTCGTCAATTCGTTTATTCGTCTATTCGTTATTCGCATAACTACTTACTACTCACCACTCACATAACGCCTAGGTATCCTTGGGGTCCTGGGGGTCATGGGGAAAATGGTGTATTGGGTATTTTGGGGGTATTGGGAATATTGGTAATAGTGGCTCAGTTCATTCGTAGCATTCGTGTTTTGTAGGTTCGCATATACATTCGTAATTCGGCTGGTACCCAATTCGTAATTCGCATCATTCGTATCCGTAATTCGCAAAAAAATAGCCGATCCCTCAAGATCAGCTCAATACATCACTCTTTAAATAAACCCCGTAAAATACTCCGGTGGAGACCGCAATTCAACTCCGCCCCGCAATCCAAACATACCCAGTGGCCTCATTAACGCATCCTCCTCTTTCCCTGCCGACTATCTATACGCATACTGCTGCAATTCCCTATCAATCATCCTCGCCTCCAACCGTTCCTTTTTAACTCTTCCCCCTTTACGACCCGACAATTCAACCTCACCTGGCTCTCGCTTTAACTTCATCTGCTTTCTCACTTTTTTGGGCAGTAATTTCATGTTCTTATCCTCCTCTATTCGAGTCGCTGCCGAGCCATCTACTGGCAGCGACTCATATAATTGCTATATCCATTTCTTAGGCAGTCGTACGGAGCATTCTACTAATAACCAGCAGAACGACAGCACCCACAATCGCCAATACAATCGAATACAGGTCCAATCCATTCACGGATCCGGCACCAAAAAGCGTTGCTAACCAACCACCAATCAAAGCACCTACCACTCCGACCGCGATAGCACCAAATACGCCTCCCGGAGTCCGTCCCGGCACAAGCAGACTAGCTACTCCTCCGGCAATTAATCCTAAAATAATCCAAGCGAAAATTGACATTAACATTCACCTCCCTTCGCCTCTACATCAACAGTGGCTTACCAATAAAATAGTCTTACCTCGATCCGCATACAGCGCCTTGGGTACCTGTAATTTAGATACAGCCTGGCGATACAGCGACAAACCGTCCAAAGGCCGCGATGAGGCAAGCAGCGACGGCTGACGTTGCAACCACACTCCCATCACTTGCCCAACCCCTTGTTTTCGAGCTCGACTAAGTAAACGAGCACTAGTCTGTAAGCGGTGTCGGAACGACATATAGTTGTACGACTGAGATTTCATAAGCTGCAACCTCCTCAATAATCGGAGTAAAAAGTACCATTAATGTAATATCTATATGTTACAATAACACTATCACTATTAAGTAAACCTGTCAAGCTGCATCATCCACTACTTCTATTGACCAGATCGACTGAAGTGGTATACCATAAGCCCGAATATGCCTCGCAGTCTCAACCCCCAACAGTTCAAAAAATTTGTCAAGATGGCTCGCACCATGACCGAAGAAGTTATCAACTTATTCGACGCCCAAGCTGCTGGCTGCTGGCTCATAGACTCAGACACCAGCACCACCCTGTTGGCCGAATCGCTGTCTATCAAAAGCCTTAAAACAACATCACCCTGGCGAAGACAAATACTCGGGCCAACTCACCAGTCAGTCCCACTAAAATACAAATTTTTCGTTGCCGACCATGCTAGTCAGGTCATGAAAGCGTTCGCCTTAAAATCATCGCCCATTTCCAATGCACTCATTATTCCGCTGGGCCAAACAGATCGTCGTACTGGAGTGGTAGTGATCCTCAACATTCCGCATTGGGACGCAGCCCAACAACATTTAGCCACTTACCTCGCCGCCCACCTTAACCAAGATTGGCAATGGGAGCTGCAAATATTTCATCAGCAACGTCAAATAGAAGAAATGACCGATCAGAGCCGACAATGGCAAGCTATTTACACCGGTGTTAAGGAAAGCATTGTTCTCCTCAATCTCAAAGGCATAGTCTTAACCGTCAACCCGGCCACAGAACACATAACTGGTCACACTGCCGACCAGGCCATTGGTCGTCACATTGGTGAACTTTTCCCCAAGGTCGGTCCTATGGGATCCGGCATTAACTATCCTGGACCAAGCGGGTTTTATCAAACGCTCAAACAGCGCCGACCAAGCGACCTATTCGAAGCTGTCGTTGAAACTAAAGACAAGCGCCATATCTGGGTCAATTACACCTATACACCGCTTTGGGACGGCAACGGCAAAATGATTGGCCTAGTCAGAGTCACTTCAGACGTCAGCACGATTAAAAATATCGAGCAAATGAAAAATGACTTTGTCTCCATCGCCTCACATGAACTCCGCACCCCTCTAGGCGTCATCAACGGCTATCTCAACCTTTTTCTCAACGGCCAACTTGGAACCATCACTCAAGACCAGCGTACATTCATCGAGCGCATTTTTCACTCCAGTACCGACATGTCAACCTTGGTCGAGGACCTACTCAACATCTCACGCATCGAAGCTGGTCGCCTGGAAGTTTCCGTCCAATCATTCGACCTAGATAAGCTTATTCAAGAAGTCATCGGCCATCTAGAGCCCCGATACCAGGCTAAATCAATTCGAATTCGTTACAAGGCCAGCCCTGAGTTAATCCGTCTCAGAGCCGACCGCAATAAACTCGAACGAGCCTTGACGAATATCATCGATAATGCTATTAAATATACATACGATGGCGGTACTATTACCATCGCGACTCAAATTAAAAACGATACAGTTGCCGTTACTATTAAAGATTCAGGCGTAGGCATAAAACCTGAACATATCGGACATATATTTGAGAAGTTTTACCGGGAAAACAATCCTCTCTCCATTAAAGAAGGAGGATCGGGCTTAGGCTTGTATATCAGCCGCAAGTTAGTAGAATTGCATGGTGGAACGATCACTGCTGCCTCCCAGCCACCGCACGGAAGCACCTTTACTCTAACCCTGCCGTTTACAGCCAAAAAGCACCCATAAACAGAAAGGCCACAGGCATTTTATGAGCGATGAACCAGTAAAAGTCCTACTAATAGAAGATGATGTCCGTGTTCGGGAACTATACGAATTAGTTCTCAAAATGGATGAATACCAAGTCGTCACTGCCGAAACCGGCGAGGATGGCCTAGCCAAAGCTAAGGCCGAAAACCCTGACCTGATTTTCCTAGACATCCGCTTACCCGGAATGAACGGTTTAGAGGTGCTAGAGAGCTTGCGTCAGGACGAAAAAACAGCCGAAATTCCAGTCGTTATCTTATCCAACCTGGACGACGAAAAAACCATTAGTCGCGGTGTATCCTTAGGCGCTTTAGAGTACGTCGTCAAGAGCCGCATTACTCCACAAGACCTATCCAAGCGCGTCAAAGACTATCACAAAAAACCAAGCCATTAACAAAAACCCCGCTCCGGCGGGGTTTTTAGTTATTGGTTATTAGTTATTTGGTTACTTGGTTATTCGTTATTCGTTATTCGCATAACTACTCACTACCCACTCTTGTCCGCTCCGCCAGGGTCGGAACTCACCACTCACCTAGGTATCCTAGGGATCATGGGGAAAATGGTGTATTGGGTATATTGGGGATATTAGGTATATTGGAACCTCGTCTACGCGACAATTCATCTATTCGCTCCCGTACTCAGTGCTCCCTACCCCTATCTCCTGCAGCTTCCGGCTGCACACCTACTCCCTACTTGCCGACTTGCCTACTCGTCTACTCGCCTACTGTCCGGCCCTGCCGGGCGTCCCTACTTTCCGGCAGAGCCGGACTCGGGCTTGACATTCATCCTTATCTGTACAACAATAATGCTGTAACATATTCATACATCATGGCAACTTTGACCATTACTCCGGTAATGCTGCCAGGTTTGTAGTAAATCTTCATACATACACGATCGTGAGGTGATCCATCTATGCCAGAATTGAATCTTGATAAGCCGCTTTTTACCCTTAGCGTAGCCGCCGACCTACTCGGAGTTCATCCGCGAACGCTAATGATTTACGAAACAGAAAAACTAGTAGTTCCTAGCCGAACCAAAACTAATCGCCGCCGCTACAGTCAAAATGACATTCGCAAGTTAGAATTTATTCAATACCTCACTCGCAAACGTGGGGTCAACTTGGCTGGAGTCAAAGCCATTCTCGAGCTACTCGAAATTGGCAACAAGCACAACCTAAACCTGCGCAAAACTGTCTTCCCAGATTCAGAAAAGTAACCCAAGCAGAGTGCAAAAGGCAAAGTGTGGAGCCGCAACCTAAAAGTCAAAGCTTTAAACTCTACGCTTTAGTTTTGCACTCTGCTTAACACTTCGTGCCAAACCTTTGAGTCGCTATTTGCCCGCTTCCATCAGAGGCTGACAGGCTATGCTTCGTTATTCGAAAACTATTTACGATTAGCGATTAGGAGAATTTTAGCACGGGGTAGTATTGGCCTACTCCCGACTTGCCGACTTGCCTACTGTCCGGCCATGTCGGACGCCCCTGCCGGACGTGGGCTTGTCCACCAATGATATAGTGTCATTGTATGATTTTCCGATGGTTCAAACGTCACCCCAATTGGCACAATCTAGTCTCATATTCAGTCTTCTCTCTCCTAGTCGTATCTATTATGGCTTCAGTCATGGCGGCAGTCGTTGTCTGGCTCTTCTCATACCAGCTACCTCAACCAAACCAGCTAACCAACCGCCGCATCCCTCAAAGTACTCAAATTTTTGATCGCAACGGTCAGCTTCTTTATGAAGTCTACGACACCCAAAATCGCACCCTCGTCAAACTAGAAGCCCTTCCGGACCATCTTATCAACGCCACATTAGCCGCCGAAGACGCTGGTTTTTACCATCACGGTGGAGTAGACCCTCGCAGCTTGCTCAACGCAGCCTATGAAACTTTCATTATGGGACACACTATTGGTGGCTCGACCATAACTCAACAGCTAGTCAAAAACACTCTGCTCAACAATCGTCGCAGCCTCGACCGCAAAATCCAAGAAGCCATTCTGTCCATTCAAATCGAACAGCGGTATACCAAAGACGAAATACTCCAAATGTACCTAAACGAAGTGCCCTATGGCGGCCAAGTCTATGGCATTCAAGCTGCAGCGCAAACATTTTTTGGCAAAGACGCCAAGGACCTCAATCTGGCCGAAAGCGCCCTACTGGCCGGCCTCACCCAAAGCCCTACCAGCTATTCACCGTTCACCTACCCTCAAACAGCTATTAACCGCCAACACTACATCCTCCACCTAATGCGCCAAGCCAGCTTTATTACCTCTGAGCAGGAAACCCAAGCCAAAGCGGAAACACTCGCCTTTGCCCCACCACAAACCATCCTGCGCGCGCCTTGGTTCACCCTTTGGGTCAAGCAACAACTCGTCAATCAATATGGTCAGCAAGCTGTCCAGGAGGGCGGACTACGCATCTACACCACTCTCGACCTCAACAAACAAAAAATTGCCGAAGAAGAGATCAATTTTCAACTGGACCGCCTAGCCGCCGCCCACGCCAATGCCAGTCAAGCAGCCCTAGTCAGCCTAGACCCTCAGACTAGTCAAATCCTAGCTATGGTCGGCTCCCGTGATTACTTCAGTCCAGATGGCCAATTTAATGCAGCCATGGCCCAACGCCAGCCAGGAAGCGCCATCAAACCATTCGTCTATCTCACCGCTCTAACCGACAAATCGATTACGCCAGCCACCATGCTTAACGACGTCCTGACCAGCTTTCCAGTCGAACCGGGACAACCTCCATACATCCCTCAAGAGTCAGACGGTAAATTCTGGGGACCTATGCTAGTGCGTGACGCCTTGGCTAACTCCCGTAATATCCCCACCCTCCAGGTCATGCAAAAAGTTGGTGTACCCAAGTTATTGGAAACGGCTAAAAAGGTTGGCATAACCACCTACCGATCAGCCGACCACTATGGAATTTCACTGGCTCTGGGCGCTGGCGAAGTCAAACCTCTCGAGCTTGCTAACGCCTACGCCATGCTCGCTACTGGCGGCATTCATCGCAACCCCGTCTCTATACTCAAAGTCGAAGACGCCAATGGCAACATCCTCCAACAATACACTCCCACAGACGGCCAGCCTGTATTCAGTCCCCAGGCAACCTACCAAATCACCAGCATTCTATCTGACAATCAAGCCCGTCAGAGGCTATTCGGCGCCCACAACTTGCTAGAGTTACCCAACAACCGTCCGGCTGCAGTCAAAACTGGTACCACTAACGACAACCGCGACGCTTGGACCGCTGGCTTTACTCCCAGCTTAGTCACGGTCGTTTGGGTCGGCAACTTTAACAACGACGCCATGAATGGCATTCAAGGCTCCACCGGCGCCACGCCCATCTGGCATTACTTCATGGATCGCGCCCTGCGCGATACGCCAATCGAACAATTTAACCAACCCGAAGGGCTAATCAGCAAACCCATCACCGCCAATGGCCAATTAGCCTGTAATCCCGCCTCCGCTTTCCGCACCGAGTTCTTCCTGCCAGGCACAGAACCAAAAGAGCCCTGTCAGCCAACCAATCAGCCTTATCGCTTCAATTTTGACCAATCTAATGGCCATAATTTCAACCAGCTTTTCTTCCGCTCATTCCCATTCTCACCATAATCAGGATCAGCAGGGTTAACGGATTTTTACTTAGACTGGTATCGAAATGTAGGGCCTATCTCAATTCATCCCCGCACTCTGTCCATAATTCCCACTAAAAAACTCCGGATTCCTCCGGAGTTTTTTAGTGCTGTATACGGTGCCTACGAACTATTACTCTTCGCCAGCTTCGCTAGATTCAGTCGATTGACTGCGCTTGCTCATGCTGCCAATCTTAGAATAGAATTCCTTACCGCGGGTCTGCTTCATAGTCTCGCCGCCTAAGGTGCCAATCTGAGAATAGTAATTTGGGTTCTTATTCATCATATTCCGCTTAGTCTTCATACCACCCTTGCGGCCAATAGCAGCAAAAAAAGCTGCATCCTTAATCACACCCTTTTTACCAGTCTTCTTAGTAGTTTTTGCATCTGCCATATGTAAAATCGCCTCCTTTCATATCAATATTACTCATATACCATACACACATAATCTAAGCTCCAAATAAGACATGCCAGACATAATAAGCACTAGCACTCATTGTAATAATTGCTACCACCGCTAATATCGCATTAATTCTCCATAAATGTCGATGGGACATGCACATCTCCTTTAGGTAGTACTATCGTAATAGCATACAACCAAATTGTCAACATTCGTATCATTAACAGTAACATTTAAAACCTGTATGCCAATCCAACATCGTTCAGACGATTACCGCTATGCTCCCTCGTTGACAGCATTTAGCACTTATGATACATTTGTGCTAATCGCGTCGATCGTTAGCAGGATACAACACCCGCTTCAAACGAGCGATCCGTACTATTTTTTATTAGGGCAGAAACAAGGAGGAACTCATCCATGACGCCACGTCAGGCACAGCTCTTACGCATTATTATAGAAGAGTATGTCAAGACCGCTGAAGCGGTTGGCAGCGAGAGCATTGTAAATAAATACAATTTAGGTGTTTCACCAGCCACTGTCCGCAACGAAATGGCTGCCCTAGCAGCCGAAGGATATTTGGATCAGCCGCACACCTCGGCCGGTCGCGCACCCACCGCTATGGGCATGCGCTACTACATCCAAGAGCTTATGGAAGAGCAAGAAATTCCAGTCGTAGCCGAAGTTTCGATCAAGCAGCGACTCTGGCAGGAGCGCCACGAGCTCGAAAATCTTCTGCGTAATGCTGCCCTAGCCTTAGCTGATGAAACTAAGGAAATGGCCATTGCCATGACTGACAATGGTAAAGTCTATGCTGCTGGCGCCGCCAACATCTTAGATAATCCCGAGTTTTACGATATCGAGTTGACTCGTTCCGTGCTAAGTCTCATCGATCAATACGACACCTTGGCTAGCCTATTCGGTCAAGATAAAGATGAGCAGCAAGTACGAGTGCTTGTGGGCGCAGAATCCGGCATTCCATATCTGGCTCCATGCGGGATTGTCTACCGGCACTTTGACCTCGGTCGCGGTCGCGTTGGCACTCTTAGCGTCATCGGTCCCACTCGGGTCAACTATCCAGCCATCATCCCCACGGTTCGCTACTTTAGCGACCTCATGAACGAATTAGCCCACAGCTGGTAACGAGGCATCTCAAACACCAGTTGTCATTCTTGCAAACAGGAGTAAATTGTTATGCAGCAAAAAAACGACCACAAACAATCGGATTCAAAATCCCAAACTTCGAACGTCGAAGAGCAAAAAAACGAAAACCGAGAGTCTAAACCCGATACTCATTCAGACGACTCGCTCATTACCAAACTACAGCAAGAGCTGGATCAGGCCCAACAAGCCCAAACCAACGCAGTCGCCCAGAGCCAGCGCGCTCTAGCCGACTATGCCAACCTGAAAAAGCGCTTTGACAAAGAGCGCCAAGATTTGGCTAAATTTGCCGCTGAATCAGTCGTTGTTCAACTACTGCCTAGCTTGGACAATCTGGAAAGAGCCCTCCAGTACACCAGTCCTGATGAGCAAAAGGGTGGTCTATTCCAGGGGGTCAAAATGACCTTGCAGCACATCGACGACACTCTCAAAGGCATTGGCTTCAGCCGCATCGATGTTCAGCCTGGGCAACCGTTCAACCCTGAGCAACACGAAGCCGTCGAAATGGTCGAAGGTGACAAAGAAAAAATTATCGAAATTGTCGCCTCAGGCTACACCCTGCACGACAAAGTTATCCGCCCCACCCAAGTCAAAGTCGGGCAAGGCTAGTCAGCCCGAGCTAAGAATGGATAGTTACGAGATTAAAAAAGACAGACAAACCGCAAGTAAAGTAGTGGGTCGCAAGTGACAATAACTACTCACCACTCACTACTCACTATCTACCATTAGGAGGAAACAATTATGAGTAAAATTTTAGGAATTGACTTAGGCACCACCAACAGTGCCATGGCCGTCATGGAAGGCGGCGAACCAACCGTTATCGCTAATGCCGAAGGCGGACGCACCACCCCTTCAGTCGTCGACCCCGTCAAGCGGTCAGTCGGCACTGTGGCCAAGCGCCAAGCCATTGTTAATCCCAAAAACACCATTTTCAGCGTCAAGCGCTTAATGGGCCGCAAGCTTAACGACCCCGAAGTTCAACGCGACCTTAAATGGTTACCTTACAGCGTAGTGGCTGGTAAGGATGGAGAGGCCTTGGTAGAAGTTGAGGGCCGTAAATTTACCCCACAAGAAATTTCCGCCATGATCTTGTCCAAGCTAAAAGCTGACGCCGAGGGTTTCTTGGGCACCAAAATTACTCAGGCCGTCATTACCGTACCCGCTTACTTCGACGACGCTCAGCGCCAAGCCACCAAGCAGGCAGGCGAAATCGCTGGACTGGAAGTCTTGCGTATCGTCAATGAGCCGACCGCCGCTTCACTAGCCTATGGTTTGGACAAAAAGAATGACGAAAAGATTGCTGTTTATGACTTAGGTGGCGGCACCTTCGATATCTCCATTCTGGAGCTAGGCGACGGCGTTTTTGAAGTCAAATCCACCAACGGTGACACTCATCTCGGCGGTGACGACTTTGACCAGGTCATCATTGACTGGCTAGCCGATGAATTCAAAAAAGACCAAGGCGTCGACCTCAAAAACGACCGTCAGGCCTTACAGCGTCTCAAAGAGGCCGCCGAAAAAGCTAAAATCGAGCTGTCGTCAGCGCCCGAGACCGAAATTAATATTCCCTTCATCACTGCTGACGCCACTGGCCCCAAGCACATGAACATCAAGCTAACGCGTTCCAAGTTGGAGCAACTGGTCGGCAAACTCATTGACGCCACTATCGAACCAGTCAAAAAGGCTCTAGCCGACGCCAAGCTATCCGCTTCGGACATTAATGAGGTTATTCTAGTTGGCGGCATGACCCGCATGCCAGCCGTCCAAGAAGCCGTGCGCAAATACTTTGGCAAAGAGCCCCATAAAGGCGTTAACCCCGACGAAGTAGTCGCCATTGGTGCCGCTGTTCAGGCGGGAGTTCTAGGCGGCGACGTCAAAGACGTGCTATTACTGGACGTTACCCCACTCTCTCTGGGTATCGAAACCATGGGCGGCGTCTCCACCAAGCTCATCGAGCGCAACACCACCATCCCAACCTCCAAGTCACAGACCTTCTCCACTGCCGCTGACAACCAGCCGTCAGTCGAGATTAATGTTCTACAAGGCGAGCGTGAGATGGCTTCTGATAACAAATCACTCGGCCGGTTTATCCTGGACGGTATTCCGCCAGCTCCTCGCGGCATCCCTCAGATCGAAGTGGAATTCGACATCGACGCCTCCGGCATTCTGAACGTCTCGGCCAAAGACAAAGCTACTGGTAAAGAACAAAAAATTACCATTACTGGCTCCACTGGCCTAGACAAAGCTGAGGTTGAGAAAATGACCAAAGAGGCCGAACTTCACGCCGACGAAGATCGCAAGAAGAAAGAAGAAATCGAAGTCCGCAATACCGCTGACTCCTTGGTCTACACTGCCGAAAAGTCGCTCAAAGACGCCGAAGGTAAAATTGATGATAGTCTCAAAACTGCTGTCGAAGACAAAGTTAAAGCCGTCAAAGAGGCTCTAAACGGTACCGACACTGAGGCTATCACCAAGGCCACCGAAGAGCTGTCCACCGAACTGCAGAAAGTCGGCACTGCTATGTATCAATCCGGCGACGCCACTGAATCCACCTCCACGGATGCTGCCGAGCGCCCCGAAGAAGTCGAGCAAAATAACTCCGACGGCCAAACCGTCGAAGGCGAAGTCGTCGACGAAGACAACGGCAAAGCCGCGTAGGCACGTCAACTCGTCGACACGTAGGCAAGCAAGTAAGTCACTTAAGCAACCTAAGCCACTTAAGTGACTTACTATCTCCTACTAGAACCTAAAACCTTAAACCTATAACCTAGCTTTATGCCCAAAAAAGATTACTACGAACTCCTCGGCGTCAGCAAGAATGCTACCGCCGAAGAACTAAAAAAAGCCTATCGCAAAGCTGCTCTAGCCCATCACCCTGACAAAGCCAAGGGTGAGGAAAAGAAGGCGGCTGAGGCTAAATTTAAAGAAATTAACGAAGCTTACGACGTCCTCAAAGATCCACAGAAAAAAGCTGCCTACGACCAGTATGGCCATGCCGCTTTCGAGGGCGGTGGAGCTGGCTTTGGCGGAGCTGGCGGCTTCCAAGGCAACCCCTTTGGGCAAGCTGGCGGATTTGGCTTTGGTGGGACCGAGTTTAATACCGACGATATTTTCGACATGTTCTTTGGCGGCGGTCGCACACAGCACCGCTCTGGAGCTAGACCAACTGGTAGCGACCTCCACTACGCCGTCACCATTCCATTCGACAAAGCCGTCCACGGTGGCGAAGAGCACGTCCAAATTACTCACCAGGCCACCTGTGCCACCTGCCACGGCTCTGGCGCCGCTAAAGGCTCCGAGCCCGTCACCTGCGACCGTTGCCAGGGTAGCGGCCAAATCACTCAAACTGCCCGATCCATTTTTGGCCAATTCACCACTGCTGCCCCCTGCCCTAAGTGTAATGGCTCAGGCAAAGTTATTCCCAAACCCTGCCCGACCTGCCACGGCAAGGGCCGAACCCAAAAGACTGAGGATATGGTTATCCAAGTCCCCGCCGGTACCGACTCCGGTACCGAACTCCGCTTTGCCGGTCGAGGCGACGCCGGGCCACAAGGCGCTCCAGCCGGCGATCTGTATCTGGAATTCCGCGTCCAACCCCATAAATACTTCAAGCGCCGCGCCAACGACATCTATCTGGAGCTACCCCTAACTCTCAGCCAAGCCGCCCTCGGCGATACTATTAGTGTTCCAACTATCGACGGCGACACCAAAGTCAAAATCCCCGCCGGCATCACCACCGGCACCGAAATCCGCTTAGCTGACAAAGGCGTTCAGCGCCTTGGCGGCAGAGGCCGCGGTCATCAGTACCTCATCGCCAATATCGAAGTCCCCAAAAAGCTCGGTAGCGAGGAGAAAAAACTCCTAGAACAACTCCAAAAAGTCGAATCCAAACCTAAACTGCCATGGAATTAGTCAATATTCAAAAGCTACAGCCGAGCGCTCTTAAGTGATATACCATTATTAGCCTAATATGTATTGGTGTATATATATTGTTCGGCACTCAAATATACGCTCACGATGTCCGTAGATTACAAAATACATACGATTGCTCAGACATCCAGTCACTCCACGTTAATAGTACCGACGAGCTGCGCCAATTCTCTTCCGACGCTGCATCCTGTCAGCCCCAAATGGAATCCTTCACTTTTAAAGATACACCAACCGCTATCACCACAATCCTATTTGGACCTCCCGCGATCATCTTCACTCTCCTACTACACTACCTAACATAAATAAAAGTCACCGATCGATACTCCAAAAAGTCGAATCCAAGCCCAAGCTGCCGTGGGGCTAGGCTAGCGAAGCTAGTCATTGGTTAGCTATTTGTTATTCGCTAATTCGTCTATTCGACCATTCGCTAAACGCTAGACGCTATTCGCTCTGTTATTAGTTACTTGGTTGCGTAGCCGTACGATACCGCCAGTCTACTCGGAAAAAGATTCTATTGCTTCGCCCTAGAATGACACAGGGGGGTGGTAAGAGTGGTTATTCGTATCATTCGTACATCAAGCATCATTCGCGCGAAAAATTCGCATCATTCGTATCTCCAATTCGTATGTGAGATAATGCCTGCATGCCCTCCACCTATTTCGACAAAACCAAAGACAATCCTCCCTCCACCTACCTTCAGCAAGCTATTAAATTCTTGCCCAAAGCTAATGGCCCTATGGCCCTAGATATGGGCAGTGGTGGCGGTCGGGATACTCGCTTTCTAGTCGAAAATGGCTTCAAAGTCACCAGCGTCGATGCTGTGGCCAAGGCGGGCGAATATATCAAAATGCTTCAGGATATGGGTCGAGCTGTCTTCATCTATTCCACCTTCGAGGACTTCGCCTTCCACCACTACGACCTCATCAACGCCTCTTACTCACTCCCATTCGTTAAAGCCAAAGATTTTCCCAAAGTCTGGCAAAATATCGTCAACTCTCTCAAGCCCGGCGGCATTCTGGTCATCGATCTCTTTGGCACCGAAGACAGCTGGAACGAGCACGACGGCAAAATGAACTTCCACACCAAAGCCGAGGTCCAAACTCTCCTCAATGGCCTCAAAATTCACACTCTAGATGAAGTCAAAAACGACGGCAGTACCGCCCAAAACGACCGTAAATTCTGGCACGTCTTCCACATCATCGCCCAGAAAAAACCAGGCTTGATTAGTCGGTAGTGGGTGGTAAAAATCCAACGATCCAAACATTATGGTGCAACAGTATCGGCCGAAGCCGCCCGCTCAATCTTTCGCATCCGACTCTGCTCCAGCTGCTGTTGAATAATCGTCACCGCTCGCCCCACACCACGCACACAAGTCAGTCGATCACTAGAGCGCAACAATTCGGATTGCCGCATTTTTTCCTGACCGCCATTCAATAACTGAATATGCCCAATATCTCCACCTAGCACATTCATCCATATCGGACGTTCCACTACCACATCCTTCACTTTGTCATAAAAGACAAAATGCATATCCCGACCAACTAATCCACCTGTCACCGAAACGCCTTGATCTGTCACTACATATCGGCAACCACGTCGGTGAAACATATACCCACCCAGCCATATCATTAGCACAAAAACAACCAACTCTAGTGGTGAAAAATCTTTATTCAGCAATTCGCTCTGATTAATCAAAGAGGACACCACAAACGAAATAACGGAGCCCACCAGCGGAACAGGCGAGAATAGCAGCCAAAAATAGTCGGGCCGACCTTCCCACAACACTGTCTCCGGACTCCGCTGCGAAACGGTTAAACCCTGAAATAACTTAACAACCTGCTTACTATCCTTAACATGCCAAAATCGCATCGGGAGACGTTGCATGGTCATCGACTGATCAGAATTACTCTGGCGATACGATTTTTCTGTCGCATATGACACAGTACCAACACCAGGAAAGAACAAATCAACAAACGAACGTTCAATACCCACGTCAATCACCTCTTCATTCAAGACCACAATCGGCTTCTGGCCCCGGAGTTGACCTAAAATAATGCGCCGATTGGTCATGACATACCACAATCGTCGATATTCAAAAAACTGCACTACCGCAACAGCAACAGCGAATCCCACTATCAAAACAGGAATAACCCATACCCAATCATATAATTCAGCCCTACTAGGAAAAAGTTGAGAAATAGCCCACAGAGCCACCAGTATAAGCGACATACAAACCATCACAGAAGGTGGGCCCTGCCAAACATACGGCAATAAAGTCGGCCGTCCTTTCCAAACCACCTGCTCCCCCGGCTCAATCACCATGGCAATCTGTTCATCAATCTGCATATCTCAATAATAACACCCAAGCATAATAAATTTTGCCAATAGAAGCTCAGGGAAAGAAAGTATTATATAATAAAAATATTTTTATTATATAATACTTTCTAAACAACTCAGATAATCTCAACCCAGGTCCTACCCAAATCTCAGCAACATCATTTTAAAATCATAAAAAAGAGGGCGCCATCAGGCGCCCAAATAATCATCCAACCCTTTCACTCAGCTTGACTCACTGATCCCGCGGCCTCCCGCAAGCCAAACCGCTCTGCATCCGCGGACAACTCATCGGCCAGCTTTGCCAGACCACGGAACGTGTGCCCGTAAAACGTTTGCAGCAAGCTCTCCTCCAACCAGGTAAGATCCAAAGCCTTTACCTCCTCGGGCGACAGCCGTAGCAAAACGGTCAGCATTTCGCGACGGAGATCTATTGAATGCTCTAACGGAATTTCAAGCTTCAGCAACGCAGCCTGGTCCTCAGTCAGCTTTGCCCAAGCCTGACGAGCAAGCTCCGGCTGACGGCGACCCCACTCCTCCACCTCTTGCCGCTGCCGCTCCTCCTCCAAGCGCCGTTCCTCTTGATACTCCTGCCACTTCCTGGGCAGCTCAACATCAAACTCCTCCAGCGACTCAAAAACATGCCTGTCGGGCAATTCTTCGATCCGGCCAAACAGCGGGCAAAACGCCATCCAGACCATCGGCACCTCTTCGCCAACCTCCAAAGCAATCCAAGCATCTTCATGACGACGAAACGCTCCCACCTCCTTCACAACTTGCCCATCAATTGCATCGACCACTGTAGCCAAGAAGTACGTCGAATTCTCTGTCACGCAAAACCCTCCTCTCTGTCAATCTCACTCAATCCGCCGCGAGTATACCCCACTCATCCCGCCTCTTCAACCTATCTGCCCGTACGTACACGTGTACGTACATATCTCATATTATCTCTGTAAAACGGAAAAATCATTAAATCGAGAAAATAACTGACTTAACTCAAGACAAATACATTATCTTTAATGGTAAATGTCCCAGTCCTATTTGCCACCCACCTCAACCAGGACTGAATTGAAGCTGCTCGTCGAGTAATAGTCGTGCTGGATAGATCCGACATTCTGGCAATAATAAATTCAATATCCCTCTTACGCAGATAACCTTTAGACTGAAGCTGATCCATACAAGCTTTAAATAACTCAAACTCATTCACAGCCTTAGCAAAGAGTATATTCCGTTGCTCCATATCAAGTGCAACTAGCCTGCGCCCAGCTTCTGTCAGCGTATAGGCCCGATTACGAAAAGCAACAAAGCCAAGCGCTTCGGCCGCCTCACGATAATAGCTACTCTGTCTTTTATCAAATCCAAAGTAGCGCGCAATATCATGCGCGCTAGTCATCCCTTTGCTAACTTGATACACGAGCTGTTGAACTTTATCTAGATCATTGGCTTGAGGAATAATGGTCCGACTTTGAGAGATATGTAAATCATCGTCTGTAATATCTTCAATTTCCCATACATCTCTTTCTCTAATCACATAAGATTGACTACCCACCAAGGCAATTGAGTTATAGTCGGCCGGATCCTCAAACCGATACTGCCAGTAATTATAACTATCCTTCTCCACTTCATAAGTAAAAAAGATCGGCAAAACCTTCTTCTGTCCAAACTCACCAATAAATTTTTTGTAAGAGTAATAAAGTTGTCTGATAATAAAATCTTCTGGAGTTTTAGACTTTCCTTCCAGCAAAACAATAGAATCAGAACCTTCCAGGCCAAGGTCGACCTCAATTTGAGCATTGTTGACTAAAACTTTAGTTCGATTAACGCTAAACTCCTGCTTACCACTACTCTCTCTACCTCGAATAATTGGATAAAGCTCGCCACCATTAACAATCTGCTCAATTAGCCCAGCATTCGCGGAATAATCCAGGTACTGCATTTCGCTTGTACTACGACTACTAGTCTCCAAGCGAAACTTTATCTTGGAAGTGTACTCCACCGGAGCGCCCTTCAGCGGCTCAAGCCTGTGATACCCATTACCTCTAATAAGTAGGTAGGTAGAACGACTGGTCGGGAGCAAAAAATAACCGTAACGACGCAGAATTGGCGGCACATCACTACTAGAATCCATCTTAGCTATCAATCGCGGTTCACGACGAGCAATCGCCTTAATCTGATCAACCGAAATCTCGTGACAATCTTTGGAAGTATCGAGATTCAAACCGACAAAAAGACTATCCCAGGCATCAAAGTTCTTATTTGGCATGAGTTTCTGCCTCTAATCTCCTAATCGACAAGTCAAGAAAGCTCTGATCCATATCTATGCCAATAAAACTTCTCCCTCTCCGCACGGCAGCAACTCCAGTAGTTGAGCTGCCAGTAAAAGGATCCAAAATAAGATCACCATCATAAGTCGAAGCTTCTATAACGCGATCTAACAGCTCCAGTGGCTTTTGAGTTGGATGTTTGCCAAATATCTTTTCGCTAGCATGAGGGGTGGAAATTGACCAAACGCTACGCATCTGCCTGTGTTCATTCTTCAGTCTGTCTCGCTGATGGTGATTGCCGTTCTTCATTGCCAGATAGTTAAATGTGTGTTTGGTCTTTTCGCCCTTACGGGCCCATATCAGCGTCTCATGGCTGGCTGTAAAATATCGTCCGCTCAAATTGGGAGAAGCATTAGGCTTAAACCAGGCAATATCGTTAAGAATCTTAAAACCAAGCAGTTGCAAGGCATAGCCACATTGGTAAATTGAATGATAAGTACCGCTTACCCACAACGTCCCACCCGGCTTTAAGATGCGATGACACGCTTCTATCCATTGAGCATGAAAACCAAAATCACCTGAGACACCAAGGGATTTATCCCATTGACCCTTATTGACACTCACTCTTCGCCCGGCCTGCACGGTAAATCCGTCGTTAGACAGGTTATATGGCGGATCTGCAAAAACCATATCGACCGAGTTCTCAGGCAAATCTGCCATAATCACAAGCGCATCTGCTAAATAAAGCATTACTTGGCTATCAACGTAATATGGCTTGGCATTAATGCCATTACGCAATGAGTCAAGACTATGGAACAAGAATTTGCTTTCCTTCATTAGTATGGTGGCCAAGGGTAAAAAATAAACCGCGAATAGTCAGTCGCGCTTAAATCAGATCCACCATACTAGAGCGTTTTGTGATAGTCAACCATACTAATAAGTGTTTCAAGCCGCAGCTAGGCAGTTTAATACCGATATGCATCTCTTTTTAGATAAAGACTTGGCAATCGGATACAAAAGTCATTCTCAGAAAATTAGAGTTCAAACCGAGCAATGGGTTGAGCAGTCCATCTTCTGCCCAAGTTGCGGTAACGAGCAAATCGATCGATTTCCCAATAACTCCCCTGTCGCAGACTTCTTTTGCACGGGCTGCTATGAGGAGTTTGAGCTTAAAAGCAAAGGTGAACCATTAGGGGCAAAGGTAGTCGATGGGGCTTACAGCACCATGATCAGTCGCTTAACGGTAGTTAACAATCCAAATTTCTTCTTTTTAACCTACCAGCCAAGCAGTGGACTAATCGAAAACTTTTGTGTCGTGCCCAAACATTTTTTCGTTCCCGCAATCATTGAAAAACGACCGCCACTATCTAAGACTTCACGACGTAGGGGATGGGTTGGTTGCAACATTCTGCTAAACAGCATTCCTCTTGCAGGTCGAATATACTACCTCAAAAATAACCAGCTGCAATCTCGCGACCAAATCATACATAAGTGGCAAAAAGGTCTCTGGCTCAAAAACGAAGCGGACGTCAACGCTAAAAGCTGGCTCCTGGATATTATGAGATGTATAGAGAAAATTAATTTAGAAACCTTCACCTTGGATCAGCTCTATGCATTCGAATCGGAGTTATCACAATTGCATCCTCAAAACAAACATGTTAAAGCCAAAATACGCCAACAACTACAGGTATTGAGAGATAAAGGATATCTAGAGTTCACCTCTCACGGCACATACAAAATTGCAATATAGCTTGACTTACTTAGCTAACTTAGCTAATATAGTCATATGGTTAACATTCACTACGCCAAAACTAACTTATCCAAACTAATCGCCGAAGTCGAAAAAACCGGCCAGCCGGTTATTATCGCTCGCGATGGCACAGCCGTAGTTCAAATAGTACCCGCCACCAAACCCAAAAAACGCGGGCTAGTCCGAGATGCTTTAAAAGGCCAGATTGAACTCTCCGATGATTACGATCAGGCTGATGAGGAGATCGAAAAAATGTTCCTCGATTCAATAGATCGGGATATAAACACTGCCCCAGAAGAAGGGTAGTATGTACCTAATTGATACCAATATTCTCATTTTTCAGCTCCATAATAGCAGCAGACTTAAACCAGAAGTCGCAACACTCCTCGAGGAATTTCCTGATCAAATCCATGTTTCCGTTATCTCCGCTTGGGAGATAATCGTAAAGCAGATGAATGGAAAACTAACACTCCACCATGATCCAATGGAATACGCCCGCCAACAAGGCGTAAGCATCCTACCATTCGAACTCTCCGACCTCGTTACACTCAAAACTTTCCCACCAGCCCACAAAGACCCCTTCGATCGTGCGCTCATTGCTCAGGCTGCAGCCCGCCAGCTAACCCTCATCACCACCGACAAAATATTCACCAAATACCCAATTAACGTTTTGCTAGCCTAGCCATCGCCCACACCAAACGCCTGGCTATAGGCAGGAGAACTACCACTTTCGGAACATGCTAACTCTGATAAGGTCGGGATGAATGTACATATACGTGTACGTACATAGACCAATTTACCTCTGTAAAATCAATGAAGGATTACCTACTAGATTCTCGATCGGGTCAAGAATGACAAAAAGAAGATTCGGCTTGCTGCTGTCATTCCCGCGAAGGTGGGAATCCGATTCTCAATTCACCCCGATCGATTCTCAATTCACCCCGATTTAATCGGGGTCGAGTTGAGAATGACAAATAGGCAAACCGCAAACCCTTGTCCGCCTCTGGCGGAGCAAACCGCAAAGAGATTCTACCCTCACTCCACTTGCCCCAGAATGATGAACTTATAATTCGCGTAGCCCCACTCCCCATACTAATGCGTGGCTGTAGTACGGTGTCTGCTTTCTAATAGAGGCATGCCTCCACGCAACCTAGACACAGTTCGGGACCGTCGCAACGAAAAGCGGGAATTCGCCACCCTTATCGGCGATCATCTGCGCAAAGTCCG
This sequence comes from uncultured Candidatus Saccharibacteria bacterium, assembly GCA_964536215.1. Taxonomy (GTDB): domain Bacteria; phylum Patescibacteriota; class CAZHWT01; order CAZHWT01; family CAZHWT01; genus CAZHWT01. Next base: position 4,197 of record CAZHWT010000021.1, on the reverse strand, counting down.
CCAAGCCAAAGGCATTAGCCAGGAACAACTAGCCCTCAACTGTGGCTACTACCGTACCTACGTCAATAAAATTGAAACCGGCAACTACTCCCCCAGCCTCCACACCATCTGGCGCTTAGCCGACGGCTTGGACATGAACCTATCCCAGTTCTTCCAAAACTTCGACTCCCCCTCCAGCCCTAAAACCTACTAACTCTCCGCCATCAATCAAGGCGACCATCTCAAGACCATCAAGCCAACCGATTCTCAATTCACCCCGATTTAATCAGGGTCAAGTAGAGAATGACACTAAGGTCCAAACTCGTAATTCGTGCCTCGAAATCCGATTACTACCCGCTCATCTTGACCTCAGAGCCCAAACTTGCTATACTCCCCCCAGATTAGGATTGGCTAAAAGGCAGGATACCCGGCGGACACAATCCGCCTTTTTTATTTGCCTAAAAGCCTATTCGTAGCATTCATTTTTCGTAGACTTGTCCGACCCAACAGGGGCGGATTGGAATATACATTCGCAATTCGGATGTTACCTATTCGTAATTCGCATCATTCGTATCCGTAATTTGCATAGTCGCTACAACAATTAAATATATAAAGGAATACTTATATGATTAGAACTGAATTTATGGCTGCCCTTAACCAAGTTGCTTCCGAGCGAGGCATCGACGCCAGCATTATCTTGGAAACGCTGCAGCACGCCCTCATCGCCGCCTATCGCAAAGACTATGGCGAGCTTGAAGAATTAGAAGCTGATATCGACCAGGATACCGGCGAAGTCCGCATACTTCACGAAGGCAAAGACGTCACCCCAGCCGGCTTTGGCCGTATTGCCGCCCAAACCGCCAAGCAAGTCATTCTGCAACGCATCCGCGAAGCCGAGAAAGAAGCCATTATGGAAGACTACGGTAAAAAAATCGGCACCGTCATCTCCGGTATGGTCCAGCGCAAAGAAGGTCCCAACTATATCGTTGACATTGGTCGAGCTTTCGGCGTCATGCCACCTCAAGAGCAAGTCCAGAACGAAAACTACCGCTTAAACCAGCGCTTAAAAGTCTATGTTTCCGAAATTAAAGAAGGGCCACGTGGACAGGAAATCATCGTTTCCCGCTCCCACCCTAACCTATTAGCCGCTCTCTTTGAGCTAGAAGTCCCAGAAATCGCTTCCGGCGCCGTCGAAATTAAAGGTATCTCCCGCGAAGCTGGTCATCGTTCCAAAGTCGCCGTTGTCTCTAACCAGGATGGCGTTGACCCAGTTGGCTCTTGTGTCGGCCAAAAAGGGGTCCGTGTCCAAGCCATCACCAACGAACTCTCTGGTGAAAAACTGGACCTCATTCTCTGGAGCCCTGACGCTGCTCGTTACGTAGTCGCTTCCCTCTCCCCAGCCAAAGCTATTGACGTAGAGGTTGATACCGATGCCAAAGAAGCTAAAGTTACCGTCCTAGATGATCAACTTTCATTAGCCATCGGTAAAGAAGGACAGAACGTCCGCCTAGCCGCCAAACTAACTGGCTACCGCATCGACATTATCGGCGAAACAGAATCTCTCAATCCATCAACTGAAGCCGAAATCGAAGAATCAAAAGAAGAAGACGTTGATACTACGGCCGACTCCTCTTCCGCTACTGGCACCGTCGCCACCGCCGAAGAAATCGAAGACACTGTCGAAGCTCAAGCCGAGGCCGATGCTCAACCATCTGAAGAAGAATCCGCTAAAGAAGAAGAAAAACTCGACGAAAAAATTGAAGAAATCATCGAAGAAACACCCTTAGTTGAAGAAACTGAAGCAGAAGAAAAACCTAAGAAAGCTGCCGCCAAAAAGACTGCAGCAAAAAAATAAATTCAAGAAGCACGAAAAACGAAACAAAATCAAAACAAGAAAAAACGAAATTACTTCTAATTTCCCCATTTCTAATTTGTTTCGTATTTCAAATTTCACATTTCGAGATTAAACATTTATGGCCAAAGACAAAACCACCTCAACTGAATCATCCTCCACTCGCCCGCCCGTTGTCACTATCATGGGTCACGTCGACCACGGCAAAACGTCCTTACTCGACGCCATTCGCCAAACCAACATCACTGCTGGCGAATCCGGCGGTATTACGCAACACATCGGCGCCTATCAAGTGGAGCACAATGGCCATAAAATAACCTTCATCGACACCCCCGGTCACGCCGCCTTCTCTCAAATGCGGGCTCGCGGCGCCAATATTACCGATATCGTCATCTTGGTCGTCGCCGCCAACGATGGCGTCATGCCTCAAACCAAAGAAGCCATCGCTCATGCCAAAGCCGCTGGCGTACCAATGATTGTGGCCATGAACAAAATCGACGTCGAAGGCGCCAATCCCCAAAAAGCCAAAGACGGCTTAGCCAAAGAAGGCGTATTAGTCGAAGGATATGGTGGCGATATTCCTGTCATCGAAACATCTGCTACTCAAAAAACCGGCATTAATGAGCTACTAGACATGGTCCAGCTGGTTGCTGACCTACAGGAATTAAAAAACGAGCCCAACGCTACCGTTCAAGGCGCCGTTATCGAAAGCAACCAAGATGCCAAACGCGGACCATTGGCTACTATCCTAGTCCAAACTGGCACCCTCAAGGTCGGTGACGCTGTCCAAGTCGGCGATACCTTCGGCAAAATTCGCTCCTTAACCGACGCCAACGGTCAGCCGCTCAAATCAGCCCCACCATCTACGCCAGTTGAAGTCATGGGGCTTAAGGCTGTTCCAACTGTTGGGAGCATCTTGACCGTCCAAACTAACGAAAAAGCAGCCGAAACAGCTGCCGCCCAAATCCGCCAACAGCAAGAAAAGCCAGTTGAAACAGTTACAGACATGAGTCAACTCTTCGCCATGGACGCCCACAAAGAGCTCAAAATCGTCCTTAAAGCCGACACCCAAGGTTCGCTGGAGGCCATTATTAATAGCATTAATCAAATCGAGGCACCGGAGGGGGGCTCTACCGCTCGCTTCTTACTTACCGGCACCGGTAACGTTTCCGAGTCGGATGCCCTTTTAGCCGCCACCGCCAATGCTCTCATTATCGCCTTTCGAGTTAAAGTTGATGCTGCAGCCCAACGCGTTACTCAGCAAGATAACCTCTTAGTCCAATCCTACGACATCATCTACCAGCTCCTCGAGGACGTCGAAGGCGTCTTAGCTTATGGCATGCCCGTCAAAGAAGTCCCAGTCAAAGGCCGAGCCGAAGTTCTACAGATTTTCCCACTCAAATCTGGCGATATTATTGCCGGCTGTAAAATTACCCACGGCCTCATCCGCAAGAACTGGAAAGTCCAAGTCTGGCGACCCGTCGAAGATGGCGAAGACGAGCTTATCGTCGAACAAGCCATCGTCCACGAAATCCGCCACGGTGCCGACAAAGTCAACGAAGCCAAGAAAAACAGCGAATGCGGCATCCTCCTCAGACCCAACTTCGACTTCCAAATCGGGGATCGAATCGAAGCGATTTAGCGCTTCGATTGTTATTAGTTATTGGTTACTTAGTTACTTAGTCTCGCCCGAACGAACGACTTGATTGCATGTGCTACTATCTCAGTGTATGAGTAGCACGGCCAACAATACTTCCCAATTTAACTTCGAGAATCTCCGCATCTATCAGGACGCTATTCGGTGGGTCAATGACATCTACAAGCTAGCTAATGATTGGCCAAAGACGGAGCAATTTGGTCTAACCAACCAGCTCAGACGAGCAGCGAGCTCCATACCGCTAAATATTGCCGAGGGATCCAGCAGGACGTCTAAAGACTTTGCTCACTTCCTTAGTACAGCTAGAGGATCATGCTTCGAATGTGCCGCCATTTTAGATATAGCCAAAAATCAAGAGTACATCACCTCAGAAGAGCATACTCAACACTACGCCATATGCCAACAGCTCGCCCGGACAATCACTGCCCTTAAAACGTCCATTGCCAAGTAACTAAGTAACCAATAACTAATAACCACCAATCCTTGACTTCCCTCAAGCAGAAGTGCTATAAGTTATTCTTATCCCTGCCCTGCACAGATTAGATTTGTTCGTAACATTCGCATTGCCATGTCAGCCAAAGGCTGACAGGCTCCATAGTTGACTTCGTCGACAGGACTGCGGCGAGTCAGAAAAGTGTACTCGCCTAGTCAAGTGGATGTTACCCAATTCGTATATTCGTAGAGCTCCCGTCCGCCTCTAACGAAATAA
>CAZHWT010000020.1:7794-25338 GCA_964536215.1 uncultured Candidatus Saccharibacteria bacterium | reverse complement strand
CCTGTGACCTCACGAATGTGAATCGTGCGCTCTAACCAGCTGAGCTACGAATCCAAATAATACGCTCTTCGATATTGTGCTGCACATCAACTTTCTACTGATATTGTTAGAGCGCAGTGCGCTTATTAATTATACTTCGGCTCCGCCGTTGCAGCTGAGCTACGAATCCAAATTTAACCGTTCTTTTATGTTGTCTTACGCGTTGTCCATTTTCTGTCGTCGTTAGAGCGCAATGCGCTTATTGATTATACTTCGGCTCCGCCGTTGCTCAGCCATGGGCTGATCCGCCTTTGGCAGAAGCTGAGCTACGAATTCTGAGCTCTGATTTCTTCGGTGGTGATTATAGCAGTGATGGTGATACGGTGGCAAGGAGCGGGGATTGCGAAGCATAGCCTGGCCGCCTGTGGCGGAAAGTAACTAAGTAACTAAGTAACTCTTGTCCGCCTCTGGCGGAAATAACCAATCACAACGTCGATGAGTTGACAAGTTGGCAAGTCGGGAGTAGGCAAGTAGGCTAGGTAAATGCCAAGGAACAAGAGTCCAAATGCCAAACAAAGGTTCAAGGTGCAAAAAATACATAACACCACTAGTGCCGAAATCACGTTAATCGTTAATCGTAAATCGTAGATCGTAAAGTTTCTTCCGAACAAGCGGATGTACGTACACATGTACGTACACGTATAGGTACATCGGGCACAGGGATTCTCGATCGAGTCGAGAATGACAGGGAGGGGGTAGAAGTATGAAGTGCGGGTTACGGGAACGAATAACGAACTAACGAATAAACGAATAGCCTCACCAGCGGGGTTGGGTGTGCTAAGATAACAGATGATGATATCGGCGATTTTACAACGAATTACGTCCAACCAGCGGGTTGTGGCTGGACAAACTGCGGTTCAATTGGTCGGTAAAGCTGTAACCGTGATTGGGTCATTCTTGGTGGTCAGAATGATTGCTTCGGTAGATGGTTTGGGTAAGGTGGGGTACGATGATTTTGCTCTAATTACTGGCTATGTAGCCTATTTTTACTTGGCCTTGGATTTTGGCTTTAACACCATTTTTGTGCAATGGGCCACTAACGAGTCGGCGCGCAAAGCAGAGTTCTTTGCTAAACTACTCTCTCTGCGAGTGCTGCTGTCGGCAGCCATGATGGTGATCGGCTTGGCAGTACTGTCGTTCCTGCCGAGTCATACTTATGTGCCCCTGGTTAAACTGGGGATTATTTTTTGTTTAAGCACAGTGCTCTTGCAAGCGCTGTTTATGACTGGTAATGCTTACTTTCAGTTGAGCCTTAGGTATGAATTGTCGGTGATTGTGGTGGTGGTAGCGGCTTTGCTTAATTTGTTGTTGACCTACATTGTCTTAACGCTGGGAATGGGATTGATGGGGGTGGTGGTTGCCTTTGTTGCGGAATACGTTTTGTTGGCTGCTGGCTCCGTTATTATGGTGCGGCGCTACTTGGACTGGAGATGGATGTTTGATTTGGCTACGGCTAAGCGGTACATCATTGAGGCGCTACCGCTGGGTACGACAATCCTACTCACCTTGCTGTATTTTCGGTCCGATCAGTTCTTATTGAGCGTATTGCCGCTGAATGCCAAGTTGGACATGACCAATGCCGATGCCTATGGGTTATATTTTATGCCGTATCAGATGTTCGATGTTTTCTTGACCGTACCAGCCTTTTTGATGAATGCGGTGTATCCGCTGATGCTGAAAGCTAAGCTGGAAAGTTTGGCATCTTTGCAGGGATTAATGCGCAAAACATTACTGCTTTCGGCCGGTATATCGGTGATTTTATTAATTGGCATATGGGCGTTGGCTCCACTGGCTATTTATTTACAGACCGATGGTAATGCCGATTTTCAGCCGTCAGTGCTAGTCTTGCGCTTGCTCAGCATTGGCTTGCCAGCTTTTTTCTGCACTAATGTGTTAGTATTTACTCTGATAAGCCTCGGTCAGAAACGATGGTTGCCAGGTGTGTATGTGTTAGCGGGGATTTTTAATATTGCCATGAACATTTGGTTGATTCCTAACTATGGTATTGTGGCGGCGGCTTTGTCGACGGTAGCTACTGAAGTTGTTATATTGCTGCTACTTTGGTTGTTGGTGTGGAGCGGTTTTGGTCAGGCCCGGCGGAAAGAGCAGGTAGAGGGAGTTGCGCTTGTCGACTAGGTCTCCTTTCCGGGTTGTATTTGTGGATCATACCCCGTTTGCCGGCGGCGGCCAGCTAGTATTGGCGGAACATATCTCTGAGCTAGATAAGGCTCAATTTGAACCACATGTGGTATGTACCAACACTGTCCCTGAGCTGGTTGATAAGTACCGCCAAGCTGGTGCGGTGGTGCATATTCTGGATATGCCACGATTGCGAGGCGGCCAGATTACAGGCCTCTGGCAATTGGTTCGGGCAGCCTGGCAGTTGCGACGGTTGCTTTCTGTGCTCAACGTTGATTTGGTGGTAACTAATACAACGAGAGCTAGTTATATAGCGTGGTTGGCAACATTGCTGACTTCGGTTCCGGTTATTTGGTGGGTGAGGGACTTTCTTTATCCGAAACGATTATTTGCCTGGCTGCGGTACCACCCTCGAAAGATTATTTGTGTATCCGAGGCTATTGCTGATTTTTATATGCCAGCTGGCGATAAAAAGGCGACAGTATTGTATGTCTCCAGTAATTTGTATAAGGATTTAGCCAAGGTGACGTATCACCAGGTTGCCACTAAGCGGGCTGAGTATGGAATTAAGCCCAGCGATGTGGTGATCGGTTATATGGGGAGGCTCGTAGAAGAGAAAGGGCCTGAAGACGTTCTCGATGCTGTCATTGCCCTGTTGCCGCAGTATCCTAAATTGCACTGTGTGGTAGTGGGGACTGGTAAGGGGCAAATGCATGATGTAGAAGATCGGATTCGAGATAAAGTGGTAGCTTCTGATTATGCTGATCGTATTCATTTGACTGGGTACCAGTCCGACCAGGCATTATTTTATTCCCTGTTTGATATTTTTGTTTTAGCCACTAGGGATTTTGAAGCATTTGCTACAGGCATTGTTCAGGCTATGATGGCTGGAGCAACGGTGGTGGGGACTAATGTGGGCGGCACACCAGAATTGGTACGACAAGGTCAAACGGGGGTGTTGTATTCGCCGGGCGACACGGCGGCGCTTACTGGCGCGTTGCAACAACTTTTGGATAATCCTGACATGGCCAAGGTATTGGCTGAGGAGGGCAAACGGGTAGTAATGGCCGATTTTAAAGAAGAGCAGTTGGCGCGTAAGGCCGAAGCGATATATCTTCAGACGATCCAGGGTAGCGAGGAGGCTTCAGAATGAAAGCCTTGAGATGGTTGACGGCAGCATTGCTGATTACGGCCTCATTGGGTCAATTAAATCGACTCTTTATTGGTGATGATAGCGATGTGGTGATTTACGCTAATGACATAGTAATCGGTGGATTGGCGGCCTGGTATTTGGCCCACGCGCTCATAGCTCGTAAATCATGGCGAATTCCTCCAGTCATGTTGTGGTTAATTGGCTGGGCGGTTTGGGCTGGCGTGTCCTTGGTGGCAGCCAAGTTACACTTATCCGGCTCGGAATGGTTAATTAGCGCCTCTTATTTGATTCGATATGTGGCTTATGTGTTGGTTTTGTTCTGGGTAGCCTACGATAGTGTCGTTTATAGTCGGAGTCAGTCTGACCGACGGCAGATGACCACTTGGTGGCTGGTTGTATTGTTAGTTTCTGGGCTATTGATGGCAATGGGTGGATTTATCCAGCTGTTTATTTTGCCCGATTTATCTGTTTTAGCTAGATATGGCTGGGACCCACATTTGGATCGGCTAGTAACAGCTATGCTGGATCCAAATTATGCCGGTTGCTACTTTAGTATTCTGGTAGCCGTGGGGGCTAGTTTATTTTTGCATATTAAAGAGCACTATGTGGTGCGAGCAGGTTTGCTGGTTGGAGTGTCGATTTTATTATTAGCCTTGCTGCTAACCTATTCTCGGAGCGGGTATCTTATGTTGGCAGTGTCATTTGGCATAATTACCTTGGTAAGGTCTCGGTCGCTGCTGATTGTCGGTATTATTGTGGCTATACTGGCCGTCTTGCTGGTGCCTCGGATACAGACTCGACTGTTGGGAGCACTGCAGATTGATGCTTCGGCCCAGCCGCGAATCATTTCTTGGCAAAATTCTCTTGACATTGCGGCTCGTAATCCAGGTTTAGGGGTTGGGTTTAATAGTTATCGTTATGCCCAGGATCGCTATGGCATTTTGTCGCTGGAAGAAAGTGGAAACGCGGGGGCTGGCGCTGACTCCAGCTGGCTATTTATTTTGGCTACGACGGGTATCCCTGGATTATTGCTATTTGGGGCCAACTATGCCGGGCTGATTTGGTTGTCGGTGAGACTGTATCGCCGCTATAAGGGTGAGCTGGAAGCTTCATTGGCTTTAGGGTTGACGGCATCCCTGTTGGGTTTGGCAGTAGCGGCTCAGTTTAATAATGTGCTGTTTTACACTTGGATTATGCTGCCATTATGGGTTTTAGCTGGCCTAACGTTGGGCTTGAGTTATGAGGGGTCTGATGACTAGTCTATGGCGATATAGCTATGTAGCAGTTATGGTGGCAGTGGTGATGCTGCCATGGTACGTAGTAAGGTGGCAGGTTGCTGGCATTCCGACCACCTTGCTGGAAGTTGCGATTGGGTTAGTAGTAGTGGTGTGGTGTGTTGAGGCTGTGTGGCAACGACAGCTGTGGTTGTCGATGGGTCATTTCTGGCAAAAGTACCGTTTTGGAATCGTCTGGATGGCTTTGTTTGGGGTGAGCACTGGCATAGCAGTGGCTGCGGCTCCGCAACTGAGAGACGCGTTGGGTATAGCAAAGGCGTATGTTGTGGAGCCGCTGGTATTATTGCCCATTATTGTGACTGTAATTAATGCCGATCGACGACGCTGGAAAGGAGTATTCGGGGCGCTGTTGGTGGCGGGGACCCAAGTTATGATAGTAAGTTTTAGCCAGGCAATTGTGGGATGGCCGGATTTGGCTCCAGCCGAACTGCAACAGGGGCGGATAAGCAGTTTTTTTAACACTGCCAATGCGGTTGGCCTGTTTTTAGCCCCGCTGATTATTATGGTTGCCTGCCTGCTATTGGGGCGCATGTCTCGCGGCTGGCAACGGGTGATGCTATCGGTTTGGTTACTTTTGGGACTAGTAGCCATTTATTTGTCTAAGTCTGATGGGGCAGTGGTGGCTTTGCTGACCAGCTTACTGCTGGCGGTCGCCTGGTGGCTGTGTCAGCGCCATATTGGCTGGTCTAGACTGGCGAAGTATTGGCGGCATGGAGTGGTGCTGATTCTAGCGGGTTATGTAGTAGCGTGCTTAGGCTATGTCTGGTGGTTTAATAAGCCGCCACAGGTGGCTAATCCTTACACTAGACCGGGTTTTTCTACTCTGACCATTCGTCAATGTACGTGGGAAGGGACAAAGCGTTTGCTGCAGGCACATCCATTAGTGGGGTCTGGATTGGCTGGGTTTTCTTCAGCGTATGTTGAGCACGCTACCTGTGATGCTGAGCCATTGGTGTATCCACACATGTTAGTGTTGAATTTCTGGGTCCAGTTGGGTGCGTTGGGAGCGCTATCGACAATTGGTTTATTGGCTTGGTGGTTGTGGCAAGTTAGACGACTATTGGCCGTAGAGAGGGTGCGCTGGATGGGGATAGGGATAAGCTTGGCCGTGGCTTATTGGCTTGTTCATGGTTTGGTTGATGTGCCCTATTTTAAGAACGACCTGGCGGTAGAGTGGTGGGTTTTGCTCGGTCTAACGCTGGCTGCTGGTGAAGTCTGGCCTAAATCTAGTGAGAGGTAGCAGAAGCTGTGGCCTGTTTAGGGGTAGGGGTCACCGCTGGTTGGTACGTAACAGTGCGACTATCTTTACGGCTATTACCAGCAGAGTCGGTGGCGGTAATAGTGATAGTGTTTTGACCAGCTGTGAGGGTGAGCGTTAGTGAGAAGCTGCCATCAGGTTGGACAATGGCTTGGCGGTCGTTAATGCTGATAGTGGCGGCTGCCTCGGTTGTACCCGTTACAGTGATGGAATTGGTGGTAGAAGTTGACGTATCGCCAATCGGGTTGGTGATGAGCAACTTAGGAGCGGTTGCGTCGTATGTGATGGTGACAGCTTTAGAGGCGCGGCTTTGGTTGCCGACACCGTCTGTGGCGGTCGCGGTGATGGTATTTTCCCCGCTAGATAGGCTGATTGTGCCGTTAAACAATCCACTCTTGTCAGACAGAGTGGATAATTGCTCCTTGTCGTTGACTAGTACTTTGACGGTGGCGCCACTTTCGGCTGATCCGCTAATGGTGAGCGTGCGGTTCTTGGTTATGTCTGGAAGACCATCGAGTCGCGGCGCTGTTGGGGGAATATTATCGGAAGTTCCCAATGGTGTATGGGTTGTAATAGCGTCGGAGCCAGCTCCTAATCGAGCGATGAGTGGTACACCGATAAAGTATCCGCCAACTAACAAGACTACGATAATGACGGTGGCCAAAGCTATGCGGCGATAGGCGGCGATTTCTTCTTGGCGCAGACTGCGTTTAGCTGAGTAGCTGTAAAAAGATGAAGCTGGTTGTGGTGTTCGGGTAGCCATATGATGGTTCCTTCGCTTGTATTGTAGCAAATTCTGCTTATTGCTGCCAAAAAGCTAATTATTTATGATTTTACGGTGAAGAGTTGGGGATGGTGAGGTGAATGTTGGCGGTGTGGTTAACCTGAACGCTAAAGGTCTCGCTGACATTGTCGATAGCCGGTATGGTTTTGGCGGTGTAGGTGCCAGCCGGCAATTCTAGGTGAAATTGTCCGTTTTTTGTGAGTGGAGATTGAGCTATGGGGGTAGGAGTGTTGCTGGTGTACACAGCTATATCATAGGCGCTAAGAATGGTGGTTTGGTCGCAGCTTGTGCAGTTGACGTCGACAATGCCGTTGACAACCGCTGTCCCACTGGGATTCGTTTTGGGAGTAGGCGTTGGGGTGGGTTGCGGCGATGCGCGGTCAAAAGGCTTACCGATGATAATAAAGGCGACGATTATGCAGAAACAAACTCCGACTAGCACATAACCAGCGTGGTTATCGAGCATTTTTTTGAATAACGTTGAGGCCATAGCAAAAGTATATCATGTGGAGATTTGTGGGTGGTAGAAGTATGAGAGTGGGCAAGCAGCGGTGGCTGCAGGAGGATGGGGGAGCACGAGTTTTGAATAAACGAACAAACCAACTAGCTAAGTAGCTAAGTAACTCTTGTCCGCCTCTGGCGGAAATAACCAATAACAACGTCGACGAGTAGGCTAGTCGGCAAGTCGGGAGTAGGCAAGTAGGCTAGTTAAGTGGCAAGGAAGAAGAGTCCAAATGCCAAATAAAGGTTCAAGGCTTAAAAAATAAAACACCACCGGCGTTAAAATACACTTAATCGCTAATCGCTAATCGGGTTTGAATAAATTTGCTTCCATGGGTCATGAATTACGAATCTGCATCGTGCTTAATTTGTTGATTAAAGGTGATTACGGCATAGTCGTTCACGCTTAGGCCGACTCGATGATAGATTTGGTTGGTTGAGCAAATGACTTTATCGGCTGGATTAAAGCCGAGCGCGGTGGCTGCTTGGTCGATTTGATCCCAGGTCTGTGCTTCGATCTCGAGATACGGCTCTAGGAGCGGCCATTCATCAATATCTATCTCAATATTATCTAGTAGATAACGAATTCGTTTATTTTCAACATAATGTTTAAGTTCTAGGCCAGTTTTAAGCATAATCTCGGCGGTGGTATCAAAATCGCTAACGATAACTTCGAGCTCTTCCATGCCGGCATCATTATGGCCGCCAGGTCCATCGGTTACGCCTAGGCGGTGCTTGTAGGTTAAGGTGATTTGATCGCCTTCATCGCGCAAACGGATCCAAGAATGGTTTTTGTCCAAGCGACGGTCGGGATAGTCAAAGACTTTGCGTCGGTAGAGTGTTTCGAATTGCTTTTTGGCGCCTAAAGACTCTAGCTTGGCGATGATAGCTTGCTTGTCTATATGTAAAAATTTGGCTTCAATTTCTTCGTTTGGCATGGGATGATTAGGTTTCAGGTTACAGGTTAAAGTTCTACGAGTGCGTACTTGTTTACACGAAATGGTCTTTGGTTCGCTTGTTTGTATACTATTCGATCACGCACTTCGTAATTCGATTCCAATTCAATTTTTTTCTGGAGCTGATGGAGGGATTTGAACCCCCGGCCCATGCTTTACGAAAGCATTGCTCTACCCCTGAGCTACATCAGCTTAATATATATTCTTCGCGATTGTCCTAAATTAAATAGGGATTTAAATAGGGATTTAAATCAGGACCTAATTAATTGGTTGGTTAGTCTTGCGCTTATGTACTAGCCATTTTTGGTTAACTTGCTCTTCAAGATTAATATCATATTGTTTGGCTAGGAGCAAGGTGTGGCAAAAAACGTCGGCCAGTTCTTGCTTAAAGTTTTCTTGTAGTTGCTCTTCGGTTAGTTTTTTAGTTCTAGCCTGCCGGCCCATCATTAGATAACTTTGAGTCAATTCACCCACTTCTTCTTGCAATTTGAGAACAAACCAGTCGGGTGTTCTTTGAATATTAAAGGCGGATGTGTAGCCTTGAGATATCTCTTCAAGGTCGTTAGATAGTTGGGCGAGTCGCATAGCAAATCCAAATTAGTTTTTATCAGTCTATATTACTGTTCGATAGTAATTATTTTGATTACTATTAATTATCGACGTTCCGATCATCTGGAGCGGGAGACGAGGATCGAACTCGCGATCTTCTCCTTGGGAAGGAGACATTCTACCACTGAACTACTCCCGCATATGTTAATTTACTGACGTATTTTACCACAAAACCCCGGGATGGACCCGGGGCAGTGAGATAGTTGGTTGGTAATACGAACCAGGCTAGTTGGCTTGAGGGATGTACAGCTCATTACCGGCGTGAATGAGCGGTCGTCCGTTTGGCAGCGTGCCAAGATTATTGTGAGCGTCGTTGGCGATGAGGGTCCATTGTTCACCATGGCCATAGACTTGCTCAGCTATACCCCATAGGCTATCGCCATGCTTGACTGTGTATGTGCTAATAGCGGTGTCTGGCGTTTGTGTAAGGGTGCCGTTACCGTCTGAGTCTGCCTTGTCGGCGGCTGGAGTGGGTGTAGGGGTAACGTTGGAGGCAAGGTTGTCGTCTTTGCTGGTTGACGCAGCGCTGTCAGGAACTTTTAGCTTTTGGCCCACTTCCACAACTGGTCGACCGAGAGAGTCTTTGGGTAAACTGTTGGCATCGGCAATCTTGCCCCATTGATGACCGTCACCATAGACTTTTTCAGCTACAGTCCATAGAGAGTCACCGGACTGAACGGTATACGAGCCTGACTGCGTAGCTTCTTCCTTGGTTCCAGCGGTAAACACGGGAGTTGCAGTAGGGGTTGGGCTTGCCTCTGCTTTTTTCTGATCGGTGGTAGTTGTTGTGTTGGGAGCGTTAACGCTTTGGAAATAGTTGTAGATTAGCAGACCGCTGGCAATGATGAGCAGGCCAATAAGAATGGTGGCGAACTGGGATTGGCGCTCTGGCTGAATCGTTTGAGTGTCATTGCTACTGTTGTTTGGGGTTGCTTTTGTGGTCGCCGGCTTTGATGTGGCAACCGCTTTGGTGGAAGTGGATTTTTTAGCTTTAGAATCTGGCATAGCAATGCAAACCTTTCATTAAGAATAGTATTGGTTGGGGCAGAGGCGGAAGACGGAGTGTCTTCGATTATTTTTAATAGATTACGCTATAGACATAAGAAGCAAAAATGCGTCTATAACTACTGTAACAGGCTGTGATAGATATATCAGTCCTGCAGTTACTATAGCGTATTGATTTGCGATTGGCAATAGGTTATTTGTTGTAGTTTTCGATTACAAATAATCGGCCGAATTATCTGTAGGCACCCATCCAAATGGGTTCTTGGTGTCATGAATGCGATTTTTGTTGTTTGAAACAGCATAAAATACATTAAAGTTATCTGGTACCGACGGAGCCTCTATGCATGCTTCAATGGCCTGGGTGAGGTCATGATGACTTAGCCAGACTTCTGGCTCACGATGGTTGGTCTTTACAGAATTATTAGTAGTGACGCCGCCAAAGCGAATAGCAATGCCCTCAATTCCATATCGGTTGGCATAGAATTTGGTTACTTCCTCGGCCAATAGCTTATGAGCACCGTACGCACCAGTTGGCTGATAACTGCCTGGGGTGGAGAGTAAGGACTGGTTGGCGTGGTTTAGAAAGTTATCAGCGTGGACTGAGCTGGCTATTATGACTCGACGTATGCCAGCGTCAACGGCTGCATTTAGAACGCTTAGCTCCAGCTGGACGTTGATTGGATTGAGATGATTTGCATGAAGGCCAGGTGAAAATGCGAGGTGGATGATGGTATCCACGCCTTTAATAGACGCCATTAGTTTTTGGTAATTGGTAATGTCGACGTCGGGCAGGTCGAGACCCAAGACTTGTCGGCTGCTGGCTAGTTGTTTGTATAAGACTGTTCCAATCGTGCCTTTGGATCCAGTTATGGCAATTTTATTCATACGTTGCTCCTAGTATTGGGTGAATATGCGTTAGGCACTACCATACACGAACATGTTGGTCATGATTACAACCTAAATTAGCTATGAATGGGGCTTCAATTTAACGCGTATGGTAAATTGATTGATTCGATCGAGCACTGATTGGGCTTTTTAGCTTGGCTATTTAGTGCTCTGCAATAGCTGAAACTGCTCGACTCATTCTTTTAGAAGTACTTATAAAAAACGAAACAACCACCTACTGGTGGTGCGGTTCTTCTATGGCGGACTCGACCGGATTCGAACCGGCGGTCTCTTCCGTGACAGGGAAGTGTGTTGGGCCTCTACACCACGAGTCCATAAAAAGCTTCGTTACTGTATCAGAAATAGGGGTGAGAGTCAATGGATTGCCGGAGCGGCCGGAGGCTACAGGAGCAAGGAGCAAGGGGTGAAAAGTACCGAGTACGGGAGCGAATTGAAATTTTAATTGTAAACACTGGCTGCCTTGCTGTCTCCTAGCACGAATAACGAAGTCTCGACTATAACGAATAAACTAATAGCCAAGTAACTCCTGTCCGCCTCTGGCGGAAAGTAACTAATAACCAATAACAGAGTCGGCGAGTCGACGATTTGACGAGTAGGCAAGTAGGCTAGTTAAGTGGCAAGGAGCAAGAGTCCAAATGCCAAATAAATCGTTGATCGTTAATCGTTAAACGTAGATCGTAAATCGCAATTTACTTTTGAACAAGTGAATGTACGTACACGTGTACGTACACGTATAGGTACATCTGGCATAGGGATTCTCGATCGGGTCGAGAATGACAGGAAGGGAAGGTAGAAGTATGAAGTACGAGTTACGGGAACGAATTGAAGTTTGAATTGTAAAAGACTGGCTGGCTTGCCATCTTGCTACCTTTTAGATCGAATAACGAACAAGCCAAATAACCAATAGCCAAGTAACTAAGTAGCTAAGTAACTAAGTAACTAATAACCAACTTGGTTAGCTGTGAGTATCGAATGGTGTAGTTTGCTTGCGTTGGGTGGGGTTTTCTGCTAGACTTTGTCTGAAGAGCGGAGTGTTAATTCTGCTTATAAGAAGAAAGGATTTTATTGATGAACTTATTTATTTGGATTCCAGTGGCGCTGATTGTTTTACTGGTAGTGTTCTTGTGGTTTACTTACAACTCGCTAGTGACTCGCAAAACCAGAGTTGATGAGTCCTGGGCAGGAATTGACGTACAGCTTAAGCGTCGGTCTAGTTTGATTCCTAATCTGGTGGAGACGGTGAAAGGGTACGCCAAGCACGAAAAAGAAGTGTTTGAAAAAGTGACTGAGGCTCGGTCTTCGTTGATGAGTGCTGAGTCGCCTAAGCAGAAAGCGGAGGCGGATAATATGTTGAGCGGGACATTAAAGTCGTTGTTTGCTGTGTCGGAAAATTATCCGGAGCTAAAGGCCAATGAGAATTTCTTGAGCCTGCAGCGCGATCTGAGCGACACAGAGGATAAAATTGCTTATGCTCGACAGTTCTACAACAGCAATGTCCGCGATTACAATATCCAGACTAAAGTATTTCCTAACGTCTTGTTAGCTAATATGTTCGGATTTAAGCCAGCTGAGTTTTATGAGGCTGAGAACGAAGCTCGTCAGGATGTGTCGGTGTCTTTTTCGGCCGATTCGCAGCCAGCAGCTAAGTAATATCTCGAATATCTAGCAGTAGATTATTTTTAGTGATAAAAAAGTTGTTTAGCGGAGAAACCGTGAATGAATCTGTATGATCAAATAGCTCGCAATAAGCGCCGAAGTATAATTTTGATAGTGGCCTTGGTAGCCTTAGTAACTGGTGTTGTCTATATATTTGGCTTAGCCCTGCAGTTTGACGCCCTGGCTCTGGCGGGAATTGCCTTGATCGTAACTGGTATCTACAGCTGGATTAGCTATTACTGGTCGGATAAGATGGTGCTGAGCTTATCTGGAGCCAAGCAGATTGATAAGCATAGTGCACCGGAGTTATTTCGCTTAGTAGAAAATTTGTGCATTGGCGATGGCTTGCCAATGCCTCGAGTGTATATCTTAGAGGACTCAGCTATTAATGCTTTTGCGACCGGACGCGACCCTGAGCACGCTGCTATTGTTTTTACGACTGGTATTCTGCAGCGATTAGAACGAGCTGAGTTGGAGGGGGTGGCGGCTCATGAACTGTCTCATGTTAAAAATTATGATACGCGGATGACCACTTTGGTGGTGGTGCTGGTGGGGATGCTGGCCTTGTTGGCAGATATGTTTATTCGCATGGGATTTTTTGGCGGTTTTAACCGAGGAGATCGTAGAGAGGGCGGAGGCGGCAATGCGATTGTACTTGTTATTGCTATTGTGTTGGCTATTTTAACCCCGTTAATTGCCCAACTAATCCAACTTGCAATTTCGCGTCAGCGGGAGTATCTTGCGGATGCTTCTGGGGCCATGTTAACGCGACACCCGGAGGGGTTGGCTCGAGCTTTGGAAAAAATCTCAAAGGATACAGAGCCATTAGAAGCGGCCAATAATGCCACAGCTAGCCTATATATCGCCAATCCTCTAAAAGATGGCGCAAGTAGCATGTTTAGCAATTTATTTAATACTCATCCGCCGATTGAAGAGCGGATTGCTCGCTTGCGAGCTATGTAACATATGTCGATATCTTTGTCTGATAAAGAATTAAATCACTTGGCCGAACTAGCCCGGCTGCGTTTATCTACGGAGGAAGCGGCTATAATTGGGCCACAGTTGTCCGAAGTGATTGACTATAATGTGCAATTATTGGCTGAGGTTGACGTGGCAGAGGTGTTGCCAACGGCGCAGACGACTGGTTTGAGTAATGTCTGGCAGGAAGATGTGGCGCGACCCAGTCTGGATAAAGCCATAGCTTTGGATCAGGCGCCGTGGCAACGGGATGGGCTATTTGTAGTGCCGGCGGTGAAGGAATAGTTATGAATGGTTTACCGACGACCATTACTCAAGCAGCTAAAGGTTTGCGGGATAAATCTTATTCGGCAGTTGAGCTAACTGAGGCATTTTTGCAGCGAATTGACAAGACAGAGCCGGCCATTCATGCGCTGTTAACTGTGACCAAAGACCAAGCTTTGGATGCGGCCAAAGGGGCTGATGAGCGTCTAAGTGCGGGCGAAGATGGACCCTTGTTGGGCATTCCGCTGATTCATAAAGATAATTTTTTAACTAAGGGTGTGCGGACTACGGCGGCATCAAAAATTTTGGATACCTATACGGCTCAGTATGATGCCGATGTGGTCGAGAAACTGTCAGCGGCTGGCATGGTGATGTTGGGCAAAGCTAATTTGGATGCCTTTGCTCATGGTTCGTCGACCGAAAATAGTGATTATGGCCCGTCGTTTAATCCATGGAATACGTTGTATGTGCCGGGTGGTTCTAGTGGTGGATCGGCGGCGGCCGTAGCGGCTCAACAAGCTTTGGTGTCGACAGGCTCAGATACGGGCGGCTCTATTCGGACGCCAGCTTCATTTACTGGGTTGGTGGGACTTAAGCCGACCTATGGCCGAGTTTCGCGGTTTGGGGTGATTGCCATGGGTTCGTCGTTTGATTCGATTGGCTGTTTTACGCGGACGGTTGAAGACTGCGCGCTGGTATTTGAGACTATGGCCGGGCGAAGCGATAATGATGCTACCACAGTGGATGCGCCGGTGTCAGCGTATAGCCAGTCATTGACTGAGTCTGTGGCCGGTATAAAGATTGGTATTGCCGAAGAGTTTTTTGGTGATGGTTTAGATACGGCGGTAGCAACGGTTATGGATGAAGCTAAACGGTCGCTTTCTGGACTAAAGGTGGAATTTGTGCCGGTGGCCTTGCCACACATAAAGTATGCGCTGGCGGCGTATTATATTTTAGTACCGTCGGAGCTGTCTTCTAATTTGTCTCGGTTTGATGGAATTAGATTTGGCCATTCGGTTGAAGGTAAGGATTTGACCGAGACGTATATGCAATCCCGATCGGAAGGGTTTGGCCTAGAGGCTAAGCGACGGATTATGCTGGGTACGTACGCCTTGTCGGCTGGATATTATGACGCCTACTATAAGCGAGCTCAACGGGTCAGAACTTTGGTTAAGCAGGATTTTGATGAGGTGTTTAAGAAGGTGGATGTCTTGCTGGCGCCCGTGTCGCCGACCTTGCCATTTAAAGTCGGAGAGCGGGTTAATGACCCACTGGCTATGTACTTAACTGATACACTAACAGTGCCTATTAATTTAGCTGGCGTGCCAAGCTTGGCGGTTCCAGCTGGTTTTAGCCAGGGTTTGCCAGTGGGAATGCAATTGATTGGGCCGCAGTTGAGCGAGGAGCGATTATTCCAGCTGGGTCATGCTTTTCAACAACAAACTGGTTGGCATGAGCAGTTGGCGAAGGTTGAGGAATAGTTATGGATTTTGGACCAGTCTTGCTGGCGGTGATTGTGATAATTGGCGTAGTAGTGATGGTGTCGGTTAACCGCAAGCCGAAAGCTGCGCCCAAAAAGACTAATCGTCGACCCCACTCAACTAGCCTGGGACGCCATGACTTTGCTGCTCAATGGCAGCGAATTGATGGTTTGATGCAGCAGCCAGGAGTAGAAAGCACCCGTTCGGCTATTTTTGAGGCGGATAAGCTGCTGGATGCGGCGTTGGTGCAAAATGGCTTTCGTGGCGAAACGATGGGTGAGCGGCTAAAGAATGCCCGAGACCACTTTGGCGGCAGTAATCCGGTGTATCAGGGATTGTGGGAAGCCCATAAAATGCGCAACGCTCTGGCTCATGAGCTAGGCTTTGATTTGCCTAAAGCAGTGGCGCAACAGCACTTGGCCAAATTTGAGGCGGGATTACGATATTTGAGGGTTTTATGAGGCGTATAGCGGCTAGCGTATAGCGATTAGGTTGACGCTACACGCTACACGCTACACGCTACACGCTACACGCTTATGGAATACGACATTATTATTGGTATTGAAACACATATTCAGTTAAAGACGGCCACCAAGATGTTTTGCCGGTGTTCGGCGGAGTCATTTGGTGAGGAAGCTAATACGCACACGTGCCCGGTCTGTTTGGGTTTGCCGGGAGCGCTGCCGTACATTAATAAGGCTGCTCTGGAGCAGGCTATGTTAATGGGGCTGGCGTTGCGGGCCGAAGTGGCCGAACGGGCTCATTTTGATCGTAAAAATTATTTTTATCCCGATTTAGCCAAGGGATATCAGATTTCACAGTATGATGAGCCGCTGAATGTGGGTGGATATGTAGAGGTGGAGGGTGTTAAAGTTGGCTTGATTAGGGCACATTTGGAAGAAGATGTGGCCAAGATGAGCCACGACGGTAGCGTGTCGGTCATAGATTTTAACAAAGGGGGTACGCCACTGCTGGAAATTGTGTCGGAGCCGGTCATAACTTCGGCGGCTCAGGCGCGGGCCTACGTGCAAACATTGCGCCAGATTGCCCGTTATATCGGAGTAAATGACGGCAACTTGGAGCGCGGCACGATGCGGGCTGATATTAATATTTCGCTGCAGACGCCGGGAAAATATCGTTGGGTTAATGGTGAGTTTGAAGTTGATGACGGCTATGTTATGAATAAGCGGGTGGAAGTAAAAAACGTCAACTCGTTTCGGGCGATAGAGCGGGCGGTGGAATATGAAATTAAGCGTCAGACCGAAGTTTTGGAGTCTGGGCAAGAAGTAGTTCAGGAGACGCGGGGCTGGGATGAGGCTAAGGGTAAAACGATTGGGCAGCGAAATAAGGAAGAAGCCCATGACTATCGTTATTTCCCTGAGCCAGATTTGCCACCACTGGTGATTGATAGAGCTTGGGTCGAAGAGATGCGCCAGAGACTGCCGGAGTTGCCGCAGGCTAAGTATGAGCGGTTTATGGCCGAGTATGGGTTGAGTGAGTATGATGCGCGGTTATTGACCGAGGAGCGGGCTAATGCTGAGTGGTATGAGGCGGCGGTGGGGGCAGCGTCCAGCGTCCAGCGTCCAGCGTCCAGCGATTCAAGTCGACCAGTCGACCAGTCGACCAGTCGACGAGATGGTAGCGAAGACAAGGCTCGAAACTCTAAGCTCGCAACTCGAAACTCTTCAGCAAAGCCAGTGGCTAATTGGATGTTGGGTGAATTAGCGCGGCTGCAGAATGAGACGCAGACCTTGATTGCTGATTCACAATTATTGCCAGCTCAGCTTGCTTCGGTGCTAGAAATGCTGGAAGCTCAAACTATCTCCGGTACCTCGGCTAAGCAGATTGTGGCTGAGGCCTTTACTTCCGGTAAAGATCCACGCGAATTGGTTAAAGAACTGGGCTTAGAGCAAGTCAGCGGTAGCGATGACCTTAAACCGATTGCGGAGAAAGTTATAGCTGATAATGCCGATGCCGTGGCTAATTATAAAGGCGGCAAAACCAGCTCCTTAATGTTCCTAGTTGGACAAGTGATGAAAGAAACCAAAGGCCGGGCTAAGCCTGATGTGGTAAAAACGCTGCTTGAAGATTTACTGAAGTAAAACTCCCGTTTACTATTTTAATTTTGTTATGCTAAGGCTTGCCGAAGTATCTTTCGCGCAAGAGCGTTCCCATGTCGCAGGAAGATATTATCCCGACCCTCTCTGAGTTGCCACTTTCCGAAAGTAGTATGGTTCCACGCTGAATGAGTCATTATGAGTCTATATTGATTAGTCTGAATAGTAGCCCTTGCGGGAAGATTTGTCATTATAGAGTTGTGAAAGTTAGGGTTCGGACGAAAGGCGTGCGCCACTTTTAAACTGCATTTTTGGCTTTTAGCCTTTTAACCTTTGCCTTCCTAAAGTGTCCTAGAGTAATTATTAAAGCCGCTTGTGGCCACTTCAGTTGTTTGTCTATTTAGGACCGAGGCTATCGGTAATTACCGTCCTTGACCAATTGGGATAGTAAGAGCTACCATCT
>CAZHWT010000020.1:0-7694 GCA_964536215.1 uncultured Candidatus Saccharibacteria bacterium | reverse complement strand
AAGTAACGAAGTAACTAATAACCTCTCAATATATGGCTGATTTTGCGCACTTACACGTTCACTCTGAATTTTCCTTGCTGGATGGCTTGGGTAAGATTAATGACCTGGTAGCTCGGGCTAAAGAGTTGGGTTTTGAACACCTGGCTTTGACCGACCATGGCAATATGTATGGGGCGCTGGACTTTTATAAAACGTGTAAAAAGGCTGGGATTAAGCCAATTATCGGTTGTGAAGTCTATGTAGCTTCGCGGTCACGGCATGACAAAGAGGCTAAGTTTGACCAGGAGCGCAATCACCTTATTTTACTGGCTAAGAATATGACCGGGTATAAAAACCTGCTGCAGTTAGTCACCAAAGCTAATTTGGAAGGGTATTACTATAAGCCACGGGTGGATTGGGAGCTGTTAAAAATGCACCATGAAGGGGTTATTTGTACCTCAGCTTGTTTGGGTGGTCAGATCCAGCAGGCCATTTTGCAGGACGATGTAGCTCGAGCCCGGGAGATTACCAAGTTTTATCAAGATACGTTTGGCAAAGAGGATTTCTATATGGAGATCCAGAGCCACAATCTGAAGGATGAGGAGAAGGTTAACCCTGAGTTACTCAAAATTGCGGCCGAAATGGATATTCCGTTAATTGTGACCAATGACGTTCACTATGTGCGCAAGGAAGACGTGGAAGCACAGGATGTGTTGGTGTGTATTCAGACTGGTAAGACGGTCAACGATACTGACCGGTTTAGCATGCTGGAGACACCAGATTTGTACCTTAAATCGACTGAGGAGATGGCGCAATTATTCCCGGACTATCCAGAGGCGATGACTAATACAGTCAAAATTGCGGAACGCTGTAACGTAGAATTTGAAGTTGGTGGTGAATGGGTGTTGCCGTACTTTCCAGTGCCGGAAGGCCATAATGTGGACACGTTTTTACAGCATGAGGTGTATGCTGGGGCTAAGTGGCGATATGGGTTTGACTTGGACAAGCCAGAGGAATTGTCTGAGGAAGGACAAAAGATTAAGACGCGAGTGGATTACGAGTTGGATGTTATTGCCAAGAAAGGATATTCGGCTTACTTTTTAATTGTGTCAGACTTTACGGTCTGGGCTAAAAACCAAGGCATTGCGGTGGGTCCAGGACGCGGTTCGGCGGCAGGGTCAATTGTGTCGTATTGTATGAATATTACGGGTATCGACCCGATGTACTTTGAGCTGCCGTTTGAACGGTTCCTTAACCCGTTCCGGCCGTCACCGCCTGATATTGATATGGACTTTGAAGATGTGCGACGGGATGAAGTTATCCGATATGTGACGGAGAAATACGGTAAAGATCACGTGGCCCAGATTATTACCTTTGGAAAAATGGAAGCTAAGGCGGCCATTCGGGACGTGGGTCGGGCGCTGGGCTTTCCGTATGCGGATCCAGATAGGTTGTCCAAACTGATCCCGCTGGGTAATTCAATTAAAAAAGCCATCGACACAGTGCCAGAATTAAAAGAGCTCTATACCACCAATGGTGAGTATCGGCGGCTGCTGGATATGGCCCAAAAAATTGAGGGCTTAACTCGCCATGCCTCAGTGCACGCGGCAGGGGTGGTGATCGCGCCCAAGCCAATGACCGAGTTTTGCCCATTGCAGCGGGAAGCGCATGGTGAAAAGATTATTACCCAATTTGACGCGCATGGTCTGGAAGATATGGGTTTGTTGAAGATGGACTTTTTGGGCTTGCGTAACCTGGCTATTATTTCTAATTCGACTAAGATTATTGCTAAAGAACGCCAGGAAGAGATTGATTTGGATCATTTGCCGCTGGATAACCGTCCGGCTTATAAAGTACTGGCTTCTGGCGAAACGACGGGCATCTTTCAATTGGAGTCGTCTGGTATGCGGCAGTATATTAAGCAGCTTAAGCCGACCACCATTTTTGACCTGATGGCTATGGTGGCCTTATATCGACCTGGGCCGATGAATTTTATTCCGCAGTATATTGAGCGTAAGCGGGACCCATCGCTGGTGGAGTATTTGGATCCACGAATGGAAAAAATTCTGGATCGATCGTTTGGTTTGATTGTTTATCAGGATGACGTGTTGGCTATTGCGCTAGATATGGCGGGCTATGACTGGGGTGAGGTGGATAAATTCCGTAAAGCTATTGGTAAAAAGATTCTGTCTGAGATGGCGGCGCAGAAAGAAAAGTTCTTTAGTCAGATTATTGAGCGGGGTATGAAGCCGGATGCAGTGCAAAAACTGTGGGATCAGATTGAAACATTTGCCGGCTATGGTTTTAACAAGGCTCATGCGGCATCGTATGGCTATGTGGCTTATGTGACGGCTTATTTGAAGGCTAATTATCCGGCCGAGTTTATGTGTGCGGTGCTGTCTGCGGAATCGGGAGATGCGGAGAAAGTAGCTCAGGCTATTGGTGAATGTGAACGGTTGGGGATTAAAGTGTTGCCGCCGTCAGTTAACCATTCGGGCGTATCGTTTTCAGTCGAAGATAAAAAGAATATTCGCTTTGGTTTGTTGGCGATTAAAAATGTGGGCGAAGCGGCTATCGAGTCGATGGAACGAGCTCGGGCTGAGGGTGGGCCGTTTACCAGTCTAGACGACCTGATGATGCGGGTGGAGGGTGGTCAGTTGAATAAGCGGGCGGTGGAGTCGCTGATTAAAGCCGGGGCTATGGATAGTTTAGGTTCGCGAGCGGCTTTGTTGCTGGTTCTGGACCAAGTCGTTGAGAAGGTAGCCAAGGCCAAGAAGCTGAACACTCAGGTTAGTTTGTTTGATAGCTTGGAAGACCATGATAATAGTGTGACGGCCACTCCGTTGCCGGAGGTGGCTGAGGCGCCATTGCTGGAACGAGCGACTTGGGAAAAAGAGCTGATGGGTCTGTATATTACAGCCAACCCGCTTAAACAGGTCCAGAAGCAGCTGGATGGCAATGTTAGTCATACTTTGGGAGCAATTACCGAAGATCATGTTGGAGCCAGCGTGACGGTTGGTGGCATGGTGACCAGCGTGCGTAAGATTTATACCAAGGCTAAGAATGCGGAGATGGCTTTTGTGGCTATTGCTGACGGGACGGCAGTGCTGGAAATAATCGTTTTCCCCAAGACCTACGAGACGTGTAAGCAGCATATTGTTGAAGATAGTGTGGTGGTAGTAAATGGACGGATTGATAATAAGGACGAACGAGGCTTGAAGGTGTTAGCTGAGTCGGTTGTGCCGGCTGAAGATGCTGTTAAGGGGTTGCATCATACCGCCCAAGCTGAGGCGCCGAGGCGTAGAGTAGTAGACGAACCTGATGAAGCCATGCCGCCGGTGTCGTGGTCTGATGGTAAATTGGTCATTACGGTGCCACGATCGGCCAGTCGAGCCGAATTGTTGCAGCAGTTAAAGCAGCTATTTGAGGCTCATCCGGGTGAAATTGGCATTAGCTTGGTGCTCAATGGACCGTCGGGCCCTA
The DNA here is from genome assembly GCA_964536215.1 of uncultured Candidatus Saccharibacteria bacterium. Taxonomy (GTDB): domain Bacteria; phylum Patescibacteriota; class CAZHWT01; order CAZHWT01; family CAZHWT01; genus CAZHWT01. Next base: position 4,232 of record CAZHWT010000020.1, on the reverse strand, counting down.
AGACAATTGCGGTGCCAATGAAAGTAAATGCTTCGGCTGAGCCATTTATTCAATCGTTGCAGGAAACTTTTGGTCTGCCGTCCAATTCACTTAATCATTTGCTGCCGGTAACTCAGAGTACGACGGTGCATTAGGAGTTGCTTGGCAGCTGCTAACCAGTAGGCAAGTCGGGAGTAGGCAAGTAGGCGAGCAGCCTGCGGCTGCAGAGGTACGGGGTTAGCAGCGCGAAGCATGGGAACTTTTAACGTGTAAACGAGCAAGCTTGTTAGCTGCAAACCGAAAACTGTAAACTTCTTTCAAGTAACTAAGTAACTAAGTAACTAAGTAACTAAGTAACTAAGTAACTAAGTAACCAAGTAGTCAAGTAACCTATAGCTGTATTTGTAACGAAACCCGCCTAGCCAACTACGGCTTCCAGCACGGCTCTTGCCAGAGTAAGGCCGCCTGTGGTATACTCCTGAAGTTATTACCCGTCTGGGTATTATTTTACTGGGATAAATTATATTTGAAATTATGGCAGATACCAACGAAACTACAAACGAAGAAGTGATTGAGCCTGAGCAAGCCGCTGAGGAAGTGGCGGCTGTCGAAGAGGTGGCCGTTGAAGAAGCTGTTGAGACGACCGAGGCTGAAGCTACGGACGAAGAGGTAGCTGATGCCGAAGAGGTTGTAGACGAACAAGCAGCGCCGTCTGATCCAGCAAAGTCCATCCCTGATTTTCGAGCCGGAGATACATTGCGCTTAGGGTTACGCATTCAAGAAGGTGACAAGACGCGTATTCAGTATTTTGAAGGCATTGTTTTGGCTCGTAAGGGAGCTGGGATTAGCAAGTCGTTTACTATTCGTAAAATCGGCGCTGGTGGTATTGCGGTTGAGCGAATTTTCCCAGTAGCCTCTCCGTCAATCGTATCCTGGGAAGTGCGTCGACGTGGCGTAGTGCGCCGCGCTAAGATCTATTTCTTGCGCGATATTGTTGGTTCGACTGCCAATGTGATTAAGGAACGCAAAGTAGCCAAGGAGATGCAGCAAGTCCAGGAAGCTCGAGCGGCTCGTAAGGCGGCTAAAGCCGAGAAGAAGACGGCTAAGCCGACTGGCACCAAGCAAACTAAGACCAAGGGTTCAACCCGATCCGCTAATCGAGCGGCTCGTAAGACAGCTTAACCTTTATTATTTGATTCTTTTCAAAACCCGCTTCGGCGGGTTTTTTGTTGCTACAGAATATAGCTGATGATCAGAATGAGTCTGCGTTATGTCATTCTTCGCTATTGTTCTGAATGACAACTCTCTGGATAAAGTTTGGCAGTTTGTGCAGGTACGTACATGTGTACGTACACGTGTACGTACTTGCTTCCAGTGTTATACTCGGCACATGAAAAGTGATAATTTACAGATAGGCTTTGATGGCGAGGCGGCCGCAAAGCGCTATGTGGAGTCGTTGGGGTATAGGGTGATTGAGCAAAACTATCGCTCCGGACGCTGGGGCGAGTTGGATATTGTTTGTATTGATGATGAAGATTTAGTTTTTGTGGAAGTTAAAACGAGATCCGGTCAGCAGTATGGTCAGCCTATCGAGGCTATGACGTATGGCAAGTTGCAGCGGATTATGCGGACGGCCCAGCACTTTAAGTTAACTCACCCAGATACACCAGATAGCATGAGGTTTGATGTGGTGACGGTGGATGTGGATAGTCGTGGTGCGAGTAAAATTGAGTTGTATCGGAATGTGACGGGATAATTGCTACGAATGAGTTTATGGTTTATAGTTTTGCGAATGGTACGAGGTGTGTAAACTAAATAACCCAATAACTGCAAACCGTAAGCTGTAAACCGCAAACCGATTATGTTACTGTAGAAACTATGGATAAGATTGACAAATTAATTTTAAAACGTTTGGATGTTGAAGAGCATCAAAAGTATATTAGCCAGGAATTTCAGGACTATGGTTACCGCTTGGCGGTGGATTTAGGCGAGGAGTCGCGTAAGGCCATGTATATTAAGTTGGCTAAGAATAAGCCTCGAGCTTTGCTGGAAAAGGCGCGCTCGTATGTGATTGATTACCCTAAGGCTAAGAATAGAGGCAAGCTGTTTTTGTGGAAGTTGAAACAGTTGGAATTGGAAGCGAAAGATTCTGATTCAGCGTCCAGCGTCCAGCGTTAAGTTTAAAGTGGCAAAGCACAGATGGGTAGTGGGTTAAGAATTTTAAGAAGTAGTGCATGACGAGATAATATCTCGCCATGCACTAGGATGGTTTAGGCGGGTTGATAGTCGGAGGTCTTTGGCAAGATGGCTTCGACCATGTCACACGTCTTAATTACTCCAGAAGAGTAGACGAAACCGACGATCCCCCGTCTGCCCACTGCAGCCTTGGGGAATTTGAGCCCAATTCTTGGTAGCTCTGGGAAATGGTCTTGGATTGAATTGGCCGCGACTACACACGGTTCATTCTCTCCCCATACCGCCAGGACGGCGGTGCGGTTGACCTGATTCTTCCCACTAAACAGCAAAAGTGTACCTGGCGGCAGTTTGCTGAAGTTCGGGATCCCACTAACAACGAGATTCTCACCGAGCAGCCCGTAGGGCAATTCGGATAGACCCATGTCAGACTGAATTTTGAGCAGTTCTTCTACGGAGACCGCTGAAAACTGTCGGACGTTGGCGATAGGCATTCCCTTGAGAAGGCCGTGCGATAATAACTCTTTTTCTCTCACATCCAGTAATCTTTCGTCAGCATGGCTGTCGTTTTTTATCCCGCTTCCTACATGGACTTTGATCTCATCCACGGCTGTCGTGGCGATTGAGCCCAAAGTAACTGCGACTCGAGTAGATTCGACTCGCCCGGTAACTCAGATGGCTTCACGCGCCATGGTTTTCTCCTTTACTTGAACGAAAGCGCGTAATAGAAGAGCTGGCTGATTATAACAGATATAATGATGGCGTCAAAAGGGATCTTTATCAACTACATAATTAGTTCAATCTGGTAAAATCGGGAAGTATGCAATTATCATGACTGTCCGCTGGTGATAGTTGTTGCTATGGTACTGGTGGCTGTGCGAATTGTTTTAACATGGCAGCCTGATTGGTTGTTGATAAGACGAAATCTTAGCGTATGAAGTCGATTTTATTTTTGCATCGATCGGTGGGACGTAATTTAATTCGGGATGGTAAGCTGCGGCAGCTGTTGGGTGAGATGGGCGAATTTTCTCTGAGCGATTATGATCAGAATGTTGATGTGTTGACTGGCCCTGACGGAGTGGAACGTAAAACGGGTTTTGGGTTTCCGGGTAATAATACCCGGCCGCAGGATTTATTGATTATCTTCTCGCACAATACTGCTGATCAATATCGAGCCATTCGCGACTTTGCGCTTGGATTCGATGTGGTGGTGATAAAGTCCTGTTATCCAAACTCTAACATTACGAGTGACGAAGAGTTAGAGCAAGTAAAGCGATATTATCAATCTATCTGTGAATATTTCGTCGAGCAAAATAAAAGACTTGTCATACTTACTTCACCACCGTTAGTTTCATTGATGACCAAACGGGTTAACGCGGACATGGCCAGGCGACTGGCAGGTTGGCTGACGACTACAAACTTTGGCGATGCTGTGAGCGTTTTTGACTTTTTTGATTGGCTAGCTACCCCCACTAACCAGAGGCGCGCCAATACCCTTAGAAAAGACTATCGGCGTTGGTTGCCAATTGATTCACATCCTAATCGCCGAGCCTCGGAAGAGATTGCTCCTCGATTAGTTGCGTTTTTGCAAGAGAAGCTGATGTAGCCGTACGTTCTTTTTACGTTGAAGGATATTTGAGGTGCTTAAGTACTAGCATATATTGAAATGCTCGTGCAGTATGTCATTCTGAGCGCAAGCGAAGAATCTTCCCGCTAGAGTAAGTGTATACCTAGAAGATCCTTCGCTTGCGCTCAGGATGACCGGGTATGAGGCGAAGAAGTGGACCCAACAAAAAACCCTTGGTAAACCAAGAGGTCTTTCTGGTGGGCCCAGCAGGGGAACTCGCTTTGCTCGTACGCTAGTTCACGCTATTTGTCTCGTTGGACAAATAGTATTCCCCTAGCTGCGAACCAATCAGCCGTTGGCTGGGGTTAAAATCAAGTGGGCCAACAAAAAAAAGACACCACTTGCGTGATGTCCTATTTGGTGGGCCCAGCAGGACTCGAACCTGCGACGCCCTCCTTAAAAGGGAGGCGCTCTACCACTGAGCTATAGGCCC